>JAPJRA010000351.1 GCA_030824835.1 Geminicoccaceae bacterium
ACCATGACGAGGAGCGCGCTGGCGAGATCGACGGCGATCGCGGCCGCTCCCGGGCGGGCGGCATCGAGCTCCTCCTTCACGAGGGCGATCAGCTGCTGCATCCGCTGCGCGTCAGGTCCCGCCGCGGCGGGCACGACGATCGCCTCGGGCAGGGCGGAGAGGACGAGATTGCGGCCGGCCTGGTCGAATTGCAGGCGGCCGCAGACGAGTTGCGCCTCCGGCTCGGCCGTGGTGTTCGATTTCACCAGCACGGCGCCATTCGACCGGCCGTGAATGCCGAACGGCCCGACGGCATTCCAGGGCGTCGACGCGCCATGGACGACATGCGGGCTGCCGTGCGGCAGCACCGCGACATCGCCGGCGGCAAGCCTGATCGAGCGGTCGGGTACGGTGAGGTGGAGGATGCAGCTGCCGTCGGTGACAATGTGGAAGGGCGCCCAGGCGTGGGACTCGGCCGGGTGGTCGGAGGCCCATTGCGCGCCGAAGTGGCAGATGTACTGCACCTCCGGGCGCACTCGCAGCAAGGGCGCCAAGCCGCTCAAGGCGTCCGACGCGCGCCGCTCGGCCGTGCTCAGGTTCTTCAAGGGCCGGTTGATCCCCTGTGGCACGTCGTTGAGCCGCGCGAGCATTTCCATCGTAGCCGGTCAACCATAGCCTGTCGTCCTGCAAGTCCTGCACCAGGGCGAGGGAGAGGACAATATGGTGTCGCCCAAGGGTCGGGACGGCACGGCGGTCTTCCCCCTCGACGTCACTCGATCGCCCGCTAACCGGAGGATGATCATGACCCGTCCGCACCATTCGACATCGCGGCGCGGCTTCTGCCTGTGCTGCCTGTCGGCCTCGGCGGTGGCCGCTACCGGCGGCTGGCTCACCCCGCGCCAGGCCTTCGCCAAGGCGCTGGGCATCGTGCAGCTGATCCAGTCCGAGGCCGCCAAGGCGCCGATCACCGTGCATCGGCTGCGCGGCAACGTGGCGATCCTCGAAGGCTCCGGCGGCAACATCGCCGTCCTGACTGGACCCGACGGCAAGGTGCTGGTCGATGCCGGGATCGCGGTCTCGCGCCCGCAGGTCGCCGCAGCCCTGGCGGAGATTGGCCCCGAGCCGGTCACGCATCTGATCAACACGCACTGGCATTTCGATCATGCCAACGGCAACGAGTGGCTGCACGAGCTGGGCCCGCAGATCCTGGCCCAGGAGAACACGCTCAAGCATCTGTCGACGATGCAGCGTGTCGAGGACTGGGACTACGACTTCGCGCCTTTGTCGGCCGCGGCCCTGCCGAACAACGTCTTCGCCACCGAGCGGAGCCTGAAGCTGAACGGGACCACGCTGGCGATGAAGTATTACGGCCCGGCGCATACCGACAGTGACATCTCGGTGCAGTTCACCGAGGCCGACATCCTGCACACCGGCGACACGTACTGGAACGGCATCTACCCGTTCATCGACTACTCGACCGGCGGCAGCATCGACGGCTCGATCCGTGCCGCCGACACCGACCTGGCGGTCACGACCGAGAAGACCATCATCATCCCTGGCCATGGCCCGCCGGTCAGCAACCGCGCCGAGCTGCAGGCTTATCGCGACATGCTGGTCCGCATTCGCGACAATGTGGCCGCACTCAAGCAGCTGGGCTTGTCCCTGGATGAGATCGTCGCTGCCAAGCCGACCGCGGCCTACGACGCGAAGTGGGGCCAGTTCGTGATCGGCCCCGCTTTGTTCACCAAGCTGGTCTACGAGGGCGTCTGATGGCGAATAATCCGCAGCCCAGCATCGGCGTCATCGTCACCGCCTTCGGCGAGGCGCCGATCTTCCGTCCGGGCGATCCGGTCCGCATCCTCACCCGCTCGCCGATCGGCCACTACCGCGTGCCCATCTACCTGCGCGGCAAGTCCGGCACCGTCGAGGCGGTGATCAAGCCGGCCGGGGTCGACAACGAGGAGGAGGCCTACGGCCGCAATGCCGGTGCGAAGCGCCACTACTACCGGATCGCCATCCCGATGACCGAGATCTGGCCGGACTATGTCGGCTCACCGCGCGACGGGCTGCGCATCGAGGTGTTCGAGACCTGGCTGGAGAGGATCTGACCAATGCAGCCGCACGAGCATAGTCACGATCATGACCACGACCATCCGCATGCCGAGATCAGCCAAACCGGGCAGCCCGGCTACTACGAGATCATGGAGACGGCGGTGCGCGAGCTGCTCGTCGAGCGGCGGCTGTTCGGCGCCGACGAGATCCGTCGCCAGATCGAGGTGCTGGATTCACGTACCCCGGCACTCGGCGCCAAGGTCGTGGCACGCGCCTGGGTCGATCCCGCCTTCAAGGCGCGCCTGCTCGCCAACGGCCGCGCGGCCTGCGAGGAGCTGGGGATCAGCTTCTACGACGATACCGGGCTCATCGTCCTGGAGAACACCGACCGGGTCCACAACCTGATCGTCTGCACGCTCTGCTCCTGCTACCCGCGGCCGGTGCTGGGGCTGCCGCCGGACTGGTACAAGCTGAAGCCGTACCGCGCCCGTGCGGTGGTGGAGCCGCGGGCCGTGCTGGCCGAGTTCGGCACCGTCATCCCGGACGAGGTCGAGATCCGGGTCAGCGATTCGACCGCCATGGTGCGCTACCTGGTCCTGCCCCGGCGGCCGGACGGCACCGAGGGCTACAGCGAGGAGCAGCTGGCAGCCCTGGTCACGCGCGACACCATGATCGGCGTGGTCCCGGCCAGCATTCCAGCAGGGGAGAACACTCCATGAGCCAGACCGAGCAACTGCTCAAGCGGCTGCCCAACGATATCGGTGGTGCGCCGGCCGAGCCCATCCAGCGCGTCGAGCACGAGCTCGAGCCGTGGGAAAAGCGCTGCCACGCGCTTGCCGACGTGCTCGACTTCCACAAGATTATCAATACCGAGGAGAAGCGCCGCGGTGTCGAGGCGCTGGGCGCGGAGATGGTCGGCAAGCTCACCTACTACGAGCGCTGGATCGCCGCATTCGCCAACATCCTGTTCCAGAAAGGGATTCTCACGCCCACGGACCTGGCACGGAAGATGGACGAGGTCGCGGCGCGCTGGCCTGCCGAGGCGGCAGATGGCGATGGTGAGCCTGCAGGCCAATGAGCGTAACCGTGCGGGTTGGTCCCGAAGCTTGTTTGTTCATGTGAGATTGGGACCTGACACCTTCGCGTCGGATCGTGGAGGAAGGTGCGGACAAGCTTCGCCTGATGCCTGCTGCAACCGGTAGCGGCCTCGCATGCATTACCAATATGCCTTGAATATACAGGACATTCAGGTTGCGTGCTGCACCATTGGAGGCCCGAAGTAGCCCTGAATGGGCCGAAATGAGCGCCGGATGGCGCGGGTGTCTTTGATCAGCGTGTCTTGTCCTCCTGCAACGCCGAACCGAACTTGTCCAGGCGCTGCGTGAGCAGGTCCTGCATCTGCTTCCTGGGACACGCCGGCCCTCGTTAGGGCTCGCCCAGCAGGCGGTAGCCCACGCCGGCCTCGGTCACCAAGTGCGTGGGACGGTTGGGCTCGGGCTCGAGCTTCTGGCGCAGCTGGCGCATGTAGACGCGTAGATATTGCTGCTCGGTCTCCGACGCCCGGCCCCAGACCTTCTGCAGGATCTGGCCGTGCGTGACGACGCGCCCGGCATGGATCGCCAGCAGCTCGAGGATGTCCCATTCCTTGGGGGAGAGCCTGATCTCCTCGCCGCCGCGCACGACTCGGCGGTGGACCAGGTCGATGGTCAGCTCGCCGGCCTGAACTCTCGGCTGGCCGCCCTGCTCCTGGACACGGTGGCGCAGCGCCGCGCGCATGCGCGCGAGCAGTTCCGGAATGCTGAACGGCTTGGTGACATAGTCGTCGGCACCGGCGTCCAGGGCGGCAACCTTGCTGCGCTCGTCATCGCGGCTGGTCAGGACCAGGATCGCGGCATCGCCCAGCGCCTTGAGCTCGGGCAGCAGGTCGAGCCCGTCCCGGTCGGGCAGGCCCAGATCGAGCAGGATCAGCTCCGGTCGATGGTGGCGCACGGCACGCACCGCCCTCGCCGCGTCGACGGCCTCGACCGTGGCCCAGCCCTGCAGCTCCAGCGTGCTCTTGAGAAAGCGCTGGATAGCCGGCTCGTCGTCGACGATCAGCACGGTGGCTGGGCTATGAAGCAAGCATTGCCTCCGTGCCGGTATCGGCCACGATCAGCTCGGCCGGGAAGCTCAGGCGGAACACGGCGCCGCCGCCGGGGCGCTCCACGGCAGCGATCGTCCCACCCATCGCCTCGACGAAGCCCTTGGCCACCGCCAAGCCCAGGCCGACGCCCTTGCCCGGCGCTGCGTCCGAGGCCCGGTAGAACGGGTCGAACACGCGTTGCGCCTCCTCCGGCGCGATGCCCGGGCCACGATCGCGCACCTCCAGCACGAACGCCTCTGCCCCGGCTCTGCCTGCGATCTCGACCGTCCCGCCCTTGGGGGCATAGCGCGCCGCATTTTCCAGCAGGTTCACCAGCACCTGCTCGAGCAGGACGAAGTCGAGTCGGACCAGAGGCAGGTCAGCTGCGAATTCGGTGGTCACGCGCTGGCCGGCAAGCAGGCGGCTGGTGCGGCGCAAGGCGGAGCCGACCGCGTCGGCTATGTCGACGGGCTCGCGCTTGGGGCCGAGCGCGCCGGCCTCGAGCCGGGTCATGTCGAGCAGGTTGTCGAGGAACCGGCCCAGCCGCTCCGCCTCCTCCTGGGCCGTCGCCAGCATTTCCTCGCGGGTCGCGTCGTCATAGAGCGCGCCGAAGCTGCGCAGGGCGCTGATCGTACCGAGGATGGAGGCCAGCGGCGTCTTCACGTCGTGGCCGATCGAGGTCAACAGTGCCGTGCGCAGGCGCTCGGTCGCGGCAAGGAGACGGGTCTGATCGACGTCCTTGGCCAGCTGCACCCGGTCGATCGCCAGCGCCGTCTGGTCGAGCAGCGCATCCAGCAGTCGCCGTTCGGCCGGGGTGAGGAGGGGGCCGGCCAGGTCCTTCCTGATGC
>JAPJRA010000352.1 GCA_030824835.1 Geminicoccaceae bacterium
AGGACGGCCCGACCCATCAGCCGGTCGAGCATCTGGCGTCCTTGCGGGCCATCCCCAACCTGGTCGTGCTGCGCCCGGCCGATGCCGTCGAGACGGCGGAAGCGTGGCAGGTGGCGCTGGAGCGCAAGGACGGCCCCACCCTGCTGGCGCTGTCGCGGCAAAATCTGGCGCCGGTGCGCACCAGCCACGTGGAGGAGAACCTGGTCGCCCTCGGGGCCTATCCCGTCGCCGGCGACGGCCCCTGCGACATCACGCTGATCGCGACCGGCGCCGAGGTCCAGCTGGCCCTGGCCACCCGCGACCTGCTGCAGGCCGACGGCATCCGCGCCGCAGTGGTGTCGATGCCGTCCATGGAACTGTTCGAGCGTCAGGACGAGGCCTACCGGGCCAAGGTGCTGGGCACGGCGCCGCGGATCGCGGTCGAGGCGGCATCGAGCTGGGGCTGGACCCGCTACGTCGCCAGCGAGGCCGATTTCGTCGGCATGCGCGGCTTCGGCGCCTCGGCACCGGCCAAGGAGCTGTTCGAGCATTTCGGCATCACCCCCGAAGCGGTGGCTGCACGCGCCCGCGAGCGGGTTTCCCGTCTGCAAGCCGCATAGAGCCAGGGAGGCAATCACGATGGCATTCATCAGCCTGCGTCAGCTGCTGGATCACGCCGCCGAGCACAGCTACGGCGTTCCGGCGTTCAACATCAACGACATGGAGCAGCTGCTCGGCATCATGGCCGCCGCCCGGCGCACCGAATCGCCGGTGATCGTGCAGGCGAGCCGGGGTGCTCGCTCCTACGCCGGCGACTTCATGCTGCGGCGGATGGTCGAGGCGACGGTGGAGATGTTCCCCGAGATCCCGGTCTGCCTGCACCAGGACCACGGCAACAGCCCGGCCACCTGCCTGTCGGCGATCCAGCACGGCTTCACCAGCGTGATGATGGACGGCTCGCTGGAAGAGGACGCCAAAACCCCGGCATCGTACGACTACAATATGGGTGTCACCCGCAAGGCCGTGGAGCTTGCCCACGCCGTCGGCGTCTCGGTCGAGGGCGAGCTCGGCTGCCTGGGCTCGCTCGAGACCGGCCACGGCGAGGCCGAGGACGGAGTCGGCGCGGAGGGCGAGCTCGCCAAGGAGCAGCTGCTGACCGACCCGGACCAGGCGGCGGAATTCGTCGCCGCGACCAAGGTCGACGCGCTGGCGGTCGCCATCGGCACCTCGCACGGCGCCTACAAGTTCAGCCGCGAGCCCACCGGCGACATCCTGGCCATGGACGTGATCGAGGCCATCCATGCCCGGCTGCCGGGCACGCATCTGGTCATGCACGGCTCGAGCTCGGTGCCACAGGACCTGCAGGAGCTGTTCAACCGCTACGGCGGTGAGATGCCCCAGACATGGGGCGTGCCCGTGGCCGAGATCCAGCAGGGCATCCGCCATGGGGTGCGCAAGATCAACATCGACACCGACTGCCGGATCGCGATGACCGGCCAGTTCCGCAAGGTGGCGATGGAGAAGAAGGCCGAGTTCGACCCGCGCGCGTTCCTCAAGCCGGCCATGGCCGCGCTCGAGAAGCTGTGTGCGCAGCGGTTCGAGGAATTCGGCACGGCCGGCCAGGCATCGCGCATCCGCCCGATACCGCTGGCCGAGATGGCCCGACGCTATGCCTCGGGCGCACTCGATCCGATGCTCGGCAATACCGCCAAGGCCGCTTGAGGCCTAAGACAAGTACCGTCACAGGAGGGTGCCATGAAAGTTGAGACCCGGACCGCCGCCGACCGCTACAAGGCGGGCGTGATGCAGTACAAGGAGATGGGATACTTCGACCTGGACTACGAGCCGAAGGACACGGACGTGCTGTGCGTGTTCCGGATCACGCCGCAGGACGGAGTCGATCCCGAGGAGGCGGCAGCGGCCGTCGCCGGCGAGAGCTCGACCGCAACCTGGACCGTGGTCTGGACCGACCGGCTCACCGCCTGCGACCAGTACCGTGCCAAGTGCTACCGAGTGGACCCGGTCCCGGGCGGCCCCGGCCAGTGGTTCGCCTACATCGCCTACGATCTCGAGCTGTTCGAGCCGGGCTCGATCGCCAACCTAACGGCCTCGATCATCGGCAACGTGTTCGGCTTCAAGCCACTCAAGGCGCTGCGGCTCGAGGACATCCGGCTGCCCGTGGCCTACGTGAAGACCTTCGACGGCCCGGCCACCGGCATCGTGGTCGAGCGCGAACGGTTGGACAAGTTCGGCCGGCCGCTGCTGGGCGCGACCGTCAAGCCCAAGCTCGGCCTCTCGGGCCGCAATTATGGCCGCGTCGTCTACGAGGCGCTGAAGGGCGGCCTCGACTTCACCAAGGACGATGAGAACATCAACAGCCAGTCCTTCATGCACTGGCGGGACCGGTTCCTCTACTGCATGGAGGCGGTCAACCGCGCCCAGGCGATGACCGGCGAGGTCAAGGGCACCTATCTCAACGTCACCGCCGGCACCATGGAGCAGATGTACGAGCGCGCCGACTTTGCCAAGGAGCTGGGCTCGTCGATCGTCATGATCGACCTCGTCATCGGCTACACGGCGATCCAGTCGATGGCCAAATGGGCGCGCAACAACGACGTCATCCTGCACTTGCACCGCGCCGGCCACGGCACCTACACGCGGCAGAAGACCCACGGCGTGTCGTTCCGGGTGATCGCCAAGTGGATGCGGCTGGCGGGCGTCGACCATATCCATGCCGGCACGGTCGTGGGCAAGCTCGAGGGCGACCCGCACACCACCAAGGGCTACTACGACATCTGCCGCGAGAACCAGAACCCCATGGCGCTGCAGAACGGCCTGTTCTTCGACCAGGACTGGGCGGGCCTGCGCAAGGTGATGCCGGTAGCCTCGGGCGGCATCCACGCCGGTCAGATGCACCAGCTGCTGACGCTTCTGGGCGAAGACTGCGTGCTGCAGTTTGGCGGCGGCACCATCGGCCATCCGCAGGGCATCGCCGCCGGCGCGCAGGCCAACCGGGTGGCGTTGGAGGCCATGGTCTTCGCCCGCAACGAGGGCAAGGACATCATGGCCGAGGGCCCGCAGATCCTGGAGAAGGCCGGCCGCACCTGCCAGCCGCTGGCGCAGGCGCTGACACTGTGGAAGGACGTGACGTTCGACTACGCCTCGACCGACACGCCCGATTTCGTCCCCACCCCGACCGCAGCCTGAAGACGGAGACCGTCACATGCGTCTGACCCAGGGAACGTTCTCCTTCCTACCCGATCTCACCGACGAGCAGATCAGGAAGCAGGTCGCCTACTGCCAGAACAATGGCTGGGCGGTGAACATCGAGTACACCGACGACCCGCACCCGCGTAATACCTACTGGGAGATGTGGGGCCTGCCGATGTTTGACCTCAAGGACCCGGCCGGGGTGCTGCACGAGCTCAACGAGTGCCGCAAGGTGTTCGGCAACTCCTACATCCGGATCTCGGCCTTCGATGCCAGCAAGGGCTGGGAATCGCTGCGGCTGAGCTTCATCGCCCACCGGCCGGCTGAGGAGCCGGGCTTCCACCTCGAGCGCAGCGAGGCCGATGGCCGTCGCGTCCGCTACACCACGCACGCCTACGCCACCGCCAAGCCGATGGGTGAGCGCTACTAGTTCCTCCCTGATCGCCTGGCCCCGCCCGGCTCCGGCCCGGCGGGGCGCCTTTTTCGGTCACGGACGCAGGAGAGCTACCATGTCAATCGCCGAGGACGAGCGCGCCACCACCGTCGATCTCGGCCGCGCCTTCGACGAATCCGGGATCGGGGAGATCCTGGAGCAACTTGATACCCAGCTCATCGGCCTGGCGCCGGTGAAGGCCAGGATCCGCGAGATCGCGGCCCTGCTGCTGGTGGACAAGCTCAGGAAGGACCTGGGCCTGACCAGCCAGGTGCCGACGCTGCACATGTCCTTCACCGGCAACCCAGGTACCGGCAAGACCACGGTGGCCATGCGGATGGCCGACATCCTGCACCGGCTGGGCTACATCCGCTCCAACCATCTGGTCTCGGTCACCCGCGACGATCTGGTCGGCCAGTATATCGGCCACACCGCGCCCAAGACCAAGGAGATCCTGAAGAAGGCGATGGGCGGCGTGCTGTTCATCGACGAGGCATATTATCTCTATCGGCAGGAGAACGAGCGCGATTACGGGCAGGAGGCGATCGAGATCCTGCTGCAGGTGATGGAGAGCCGGCGCGAGGACCTGGTCGTGATCCTGGCCGGCTACGGCGACCGCATGGACAAGTTCTTCGGCTCCAACCCCGGCTTCCGCTCGCGCATCGCGCACCATATCGATTTTCCGGACTATGCGCCGGAGGAGCTCATGGCGATCGCCGAACTGATGCTGGAGGAGCAGAACTACCGGTTCAGCCCCGAAGCGGGGGCCGCCTTCCAGACCTATATCGTGACGCGGATGACCCAGCCACACTTCGCCAACGCCCGGTCCATCCGCAACGCGCTGGATCGCGCCCGGCTGCGCCAGGCGGTGCGCCTGTTCGAGGGCCGCCACCAGCTCTTGACGGCCGCCGATCTGACGACCATCGAGGCGCCCGAGGTCCTGGCCAGCCGCGTGTTCGCCGGCGGTGCCGCCAGACTTGCCGCGGAGCAGAGATGATGACCGAGCCCGTCCTGATCGCCCCGTCGATCCTCGCCTCCGATTTCGCCCGGCTGGGCCATGAGGTACGTGCCGTCGACGAGGCGGGTGCCGACTGGATCCATCTCGACGTGATGGACGGCCATTTCGTGCCCAACATCACCTTCGGCCCGGACATCGTCCGCGCCATCCGACCCTACAGCACGAAGTGCTTCGACACCCACCTGATGATCGCCCCGGTCGACCCGTTCATCGAGGCCTTCGCCAAGGCCGGGGCCGACCGGATCGTGGTGCATGCCGAGGCCGGGCCGCATCTCGACCGCACGCTGCAGGCGATCCAGGCGCAGGGCAAGCTTGCCGGGGTCTCGCTCAACCCGGGCACGCCCGAGAACGTCGTCGAA
>JAPJRA010000353.1 GCA_030824835.1 Geminicoccaceae bacterium
GGCACGCAGCGCTCCGACCCGGCCAGGCAGTAGTTCAGCCAGCCGGCGGGGGCGGCGACGTCGCGGCCCGTCGCGAGGTCGTCTATCCGCCCCCAGGGCGCCGCGGATTGCGGCGCCGCCTCGACGCTCGGCACGGTAAGGACAATGATCGCCAGCCAGAGCCACCACATTGCCGTCCTTCCCGCCTTCCGCCCGTACCACCGTGGTCTGCGGTCCACCTGTCGCGCGGCCGGCCACGGCACGATCCACCTGCCGCCGGCCGGAGCCGGCGTTCCGGCTGCACGTGTGGGCGCCGACCAGCATCCCCGCCGGGCTACCGAATTCGAGGCAGAGGTGTCCTGGTTAACGGTCCGTTAGGGATAGCCGGGTGCGCCTCGACAGGAGCAGTCGATGGAGCGCGGTCCCGCGCCGGCCGCGGGTGGGGGCGTCACCCGGGAGCTTGCGCGTGACGACAGCAGGTTGTGAGTCCAAGCCGACTTTTTCCAGACCAGAGCGCCCCCTGGCGGGGCCGTCGGTCGACAGGTCGCCACCAGACCGGACTGGCGACCCGAGGTGGGTTGCCCGCACGCATGGCGCTCGGCCACGGTGCGGGCTCCGCCCTCAGAGATCGTAGTAGAGGAAATACTCGTAAGGATGTGGCCGCAGCCGGACCGGGTCGATCTCCACCGAGCGCTTGTAGTCGATGTAGGTCGAGATCAGGTCGGGCGAGAACACGTCACCGTCGAGCAGGAAGTCGTGATCGGCCTCGAGTGCGCTCAGTGCTGCGTCGAGCGAGCCCGGCACCTGCCTGATCTCGGCCGCTTCCTCCGGCGGCAGGTCGTAGATGTTCTTGTCGATCGGGTCGCCGGGCTCGATCTTGTTCCTGATGCCGTCGAGGCCGGCCATCAGCATCGCGGCGAACGAGATATAGGGGTTGCAGGACGGGTCGGGGCAGCGGAACTCGACCCGCTTCGCTTTCGGGCTGTCGCTGTACATCGGGATGCGGCAGGCGGCCGAGCGGTTGCGCAGCGACCAGGCCAGATTGACCGGCGCCTCGTAGCCGGGCACGAGACGCCGATAGCTGTTGGTCGTCGGCGCCGCGAACGCCAGGATGGCCGGCGCGTGCCTGAGCAGGCCGCCAATGTACCATTTGCACATCTGCGACAGGCCGGCATAGCCGCTGGCGTCGGCAAATAGGGGCTGGCCCGACTTCCAGATCGACATGTGGCAATGCATGCCGGAGCCATTGTCGCCGTAGAGGGGCTTCGGCATGAAGGTCGCGGTCTTGCCGGCGCGGGCGGCGACGTTCTTGACCACGTACTTGTACTTCATCTGGTGGTCGGCCATGGCCAGCAGCGAGTCGAACTTCATGTCGATCTCGCACTGCCCGCCGGTCGCCACCTCATGATGCTGGCACTCGACGTTGAGGCCGAGGCCGATCATGGTCAGCGCCATCTCCGCGCGCAGGTCCTGCAGCGTGTCGTTGGGCGGGCAGGGGAAGTAGCCTTCCTTGGGGCGGATCTTGTAGCCGAGGTTCGGACCCTCGTCCCGGTTCGTGTTCCAGTGCGCCTCCTTGGAATCGACCGAGTAGCTCGAGAACTGCTGTCCGGTGCCATACTGCACGTTGTCGAACACGAAGAACTCGGCCTCGGGGCCGAAATAGGCGGTATCGCCGATGCCGGTGCTCTTCAGGTGCGCCTCGGCCTTTTTGGCGACGCCACGCGGATCGCGGCTGTAAAACTCCTTGGTCACGGGATCCTTGACGTCCGCGATCATGACCAGAGTCTTATGGGCCATGAACGGGTCGATGAAGGCCGTGGTCGGATCCGGCATCAACAGCATGTCGGATTCGTTGATGGCCTTGAACCCGCGGATCGACGAGCCGTCGAAACCATGGCCTTCGTCGATCAGGTCCTGGTCGTAGGCTGCTGCGGGATAGGAGATATGCTGCCACATGCCGGGCATGTCGGTCATGCGGATGTCGATCATCTGGACGTCAAGATCCTTGACGGCCTTCATGACGTCCTTGGACGTCTTGCAACCCAACGTCATCGGGTATCGCCCCCTGTTTCTGACTTTGGTACGTCAGGGCGAATCCCAATAGGTAACGGGCCGCCCAGCGCGGCCCGCACCGTCGTTCAAATCGCAGGTGGCGTCAATCCGCAGCTGGCGTCAGAGCGCGTCCGAACCCCGTTCCCCGGTGCGAATGCGGATCGCATCGTCGATCGACGAGATGAACACTTTGCCATCGCCGATGCGATCGGTCTTGGCTGCCTGCTGAATAGCCTCGACGGCGCGATCGACCACAGCGTCGTCCACGACCAGCTCGATCTTCACCTTCGGCAGAAAATCGACCACGTACTCGGCGCCACGATAGAGCTCGGTATGCCCCTTCTGCCGGCCGAAACCTTTGACCTCGGTCACGGTCATGCCCTTCAGGCCAACTTCCTGCAGCGCCTCCTTCACCTCATCGAGCTTGAACGGCTTGATGACAGCTTCGATTTTCTTCATGAAGTGATGTTCTCCGATACCGGTCGGCGCCAAGGTCGCCTGCTGTCCTACGCGAAGTGTAGCAGGGACCGTGCCACGGCCAAAGCCCACGGTGCGTCTGCAAGATACCCCATCCGCCCATAAATTGGGCGCTTCTCTTGCCTATAATGTGGGCATACCGCCCAATATCTCGGCGGCATCCGGTATCACCCTCCGTTGCGCGCGGCTTGACGGACCGACTCGATTGCGCCAATAGACCGGTCCGCACCGCGCCAAGCGCGGGCGCGTGGCGGGCGTAGCTCAGTTGGTTAGAGCGCCAGGTTGTGGCCCTGGAGGCCGCGGGTTCAAGTCCCGTCGCTCGCCCCACTCTCTCCTCTCCGGCATTCTGTGCGCAGCCCGTTGCGGCCCCATCAATGGTTTCGCCTTCGCACCTGCGGTCGTCATGCCGTCGTGGGCGGGGAAAGTCGCATGCTGCAGGCGCGGCGGTGATTGCAGCCGATGAAGACACCGGCGCCGTCCGTGTCGCTCGTGGTGTTCTTCGAGATGAAGGCGATCTGCCGCCCGAGGCCAGGATGCTGTCGTCCCGGCAACCGCCGATCTGGAGCGTCGTGGCCTTGTTGCCGATGGTAGAGGCTGGTCTGCCCGCCGGAAAGCGGCCGAGGGTTGATGCGGGCAGGTAGCGGCCGCGTCGCAAGATGAGCCCACGACAGCCCGAGTGCCGTCGCTGGCGGTGCCCCCAACGGGAAAAATTGGGCTTGGGCCGAACGGTCCTTGGCCCCAGAGCGCTACCGAGCGTCAGAATATCCTGGCGCGCGGCTCAGGAGAATCGGCCTGCCGCTGCCCGGGCGAGGTCTTCACGCACGGCGAAGCCGCCGGCGCCGGCAGCAACGGTGAGGGAAGATAGTCCTCCGGGGCCGGTATCATATCTATCCCGCGCCTCGGCCTTGACATGGCACCCAGAGTGGTACGTGCCGGTAGGCGATGCTACTGCGCGTGGCCCAGCCAGCATCAGGCTGACCTCAGGCCACGGCAGATCTGCGGAGTTGCCCAACGCACCCGGCGCTCAACGCTTGAGCGCGCGTTCGGCTTCCTGGAAGGCAGCCTCATGATACCAGCTGCCGCCGAACGCGACCTCCGCCACCCGCATCGAAACCAGCTCGGCGGGCTTAGCCTCTTCGCGCCGATCATCGGCAGCAGCGCGAACACGCGTGGGGAACTGGTAGATTTTCGCGGTCCCGCGGTATGAACTCGTAGCCATTGTCCGTCTCTCCCTTGCTAGGACCCGTCAGGACGCCGACGGGAAGTCTTCATAGCAGGTTCTGCACGTTATCATAGCAGTCGTGCACTGCATTTAAGCAACAGACTCCTGCCTGCAAGCCCCACAGGTGCTCGGCATTGCATCAATGCAGCGCATCGGGCTACAAATTGTGATCAAAAAGTAGGCAATCTATGCGATTTCGGTGGCCGCAGCCGGAAATTGGCAGCGGTCAGGACCCCTGGGAGGCGCCGAGCCGAGACGAAACGCCGCAATGGTAGCTGGCACGCCTCGGAAGAATTCATGCCGCCCAGTGATGTTCCGGTCAGAGCGAAAACTTGTCCGTGTTGACGGAGCTTTCCCGAGCGACCGACCATGGTTTGGCGCTGATGGTCACCATAAGCGTTAAGGCAAGTTCTCGTCTGCTCATGCTTGAGGCAATTCTTGTTCGTTGCCTCATCGGAGCGCAATTTATCGTGAATCGCTTTTTGCAGGCGTCATTTTACTGCCTGGGCCGGGCGCAAGTCGCGACTGGATCGGGGGCGTGCGTCCGCCCCACCGGCAGCTGGCACGTAAAGTGCTTGGTAAAGCTCAGCCGTCGGCGGTCGCGCACGCCTATTGTTGGTCGGCCGCTATCCGGATGTCCGCACTCGACACGTCATCTGCAAACGAGGGACCAATGACAAAGTACAAGCTCGAGTACATATGGCTCGACGGGTACACCCCGGTGCCCAATCTTCGTGGCAAGACCCTGATCAAAGATTTCGACGAGTTCCCGATCCTTGAGCAGCTGCCGCTGTGGGGCTTCGATGGCAGCTCGACCATGCAGGCAGAAGGCCGCAGCTCGGATTGCGTGCTGAAGCCGATCCGCGTGTTCCCGGATGCAGCGCGCACGAACGGCGCGCTGGTGCTGTGCGAGGTCATGATGCCGGACGGCGTCACCCCGCACTCGTCGAACAAGCGCGCGACCATCCTCGACGATGACGGCGCCTGGTTCGGCTTCGAGCAGGAATACTTCTTCTACAAGGACGGTCGCCCGCTGGGCTTCCCCGCGAGCGGCTTCCCTGCCCCGCAGGGCCCCTACTACACGGGTGTCGGTTACTCCAAGGTCGGCGACATCGCACGTAAGATCGTCGAGGAACACCTCGACCTGTGCCTGGCCGCCGGGATCAACCACGAGGGCATCAACGCCGAGGTGGCGAAGGGGCAGTGGGAATTCCAGATCTTCGGCAAGGGCTCGAAGCGGGCCGCCGACGAGATGTGGAT
>JAPJRA010000354.1 GCA_030824835.1 Geminicoccaceae bacterium
CTCTATTTCGGCGGCGACCTGCGCGCGACCCGGTTCCAGCTGGCGCTGCTGGCCTTCGACCTGCTGACTGTCACCTTCTTCCTCGCCACCACCTTCCTGCCGCTCTCCGGCTGGCTGCTCGCCGCCGACATGGTTATCGCCGCCGGCCTGGCGCTCGAGTTCGCGAGCCGGCTCTACGTCTCGCCGCGGCCGCTGCAATATCTCCGCCAGCCGATGGCGATCGTCGACATGATCGTGCTGGCCTCGCTGCTGCTGCCGGCGCTGGCGCCGAACCTGGGCTTCCTGCGGCTGCTGCGCGCCCTGCGCCTGGTCGGCACCTACAACGTGCTGGCAGCACTCGAGAGCCAAGTGCCGTTCGTCCACCGCAACCTCCGCGCCGTCCGGGCCGGGGTCAATCTCGGCGTCTTCGTGTTCATCGTCAGCGCCATCGTCTACGTGCAGCAGCGCGCGATCAACCCGAACATCCAGGACTATCTGGACGCCTTCTACTTCACGGTGGCGACCCTCACCACCACCGGCTTCGGCGACATCACGCTGGAGGGCCGCTACGGCCGGCTGCTGGCGACGCTGGTGATGATCTTCGGCATCTCCCTGTTCCTGAACCTCGTGGGTGCTTTGTTCCGGCCGCGCAAGGTCGAGCATCGCTGCCCGAGCTGCGCGCTGCTCGAGCACGACATCGACGCGGTGTTCTGCAAGGCCTGCGGCCGCATGCTGCAGATCCCCAACCCCGACGATTGAGGCCGGACCCATGCCCGTCACCGCCCTCTATGCCGGCCTGCTGACGCTCCTCTATCTGGGTCTCACCTACCGCGTCATCCTCTACCGCCGAAAGCAGCGGGTCGACCTCGGCGATGCCGACGACCCGCTGCTGCGCCGCTACCTGCGCGGCCATGCCAACTGCGCCGAGTACGCGCCCATGGGCGTCCTGCTGCTGGGCCTCCTGGAGCTGGGCCACTGGCCGGGCTGGCTGCTGCATCTGCTGGGCCTGACGTTGCTCGCCGGGCGCCTCGCCCATGCCTGGGCGTTCTCGGTCGCCGGGCTGCGGCTGCGCGCCCGCACCGCCGGCATGGTGCTGACCACCGGGATGCTGGCGGTGGCGGCCCTGCTCTGCCTCGTGCAGGGGCTCGGCTGAGGCCGGGCGGCGCGCGCACGGCCGTGCGCTCGGGTTCACGCGTGCGTGCCGGCGGCTCGGGTTCGCGCGTGCATGGCGGCAGCTTGGGTTCATACGTGCACGCTGGCGGCTCGGGTTCATACGCGCACGCTGGCGGCTCGGGTTCATACGTGCACGCTGGCGGCTCGGGTTCACATGTGCACGCTGGCGGCTCGGGCTCGCGCGTGCACGCTGGCGGCTCGGGTTCACACGTGCACGTCGATAGCCCGGGTTCGCGCGTGCGCGTCGGGGTGGTGGGCTCGTGCAGGCCGTTCGGGGGCTCGGGTTCGGGCGTGCATCGGCGAAGCTCCGCATCGGTGGGGGTGATGCCCGGAATGCCGGGGAGCGGGAGCGCTGAGCATAGCAGATATAGGAATATCATCCAAGACGGTCGGCTCGCGCGGAAGGCTACTGAGGGTTGAGTCGGCGGGCGGGATGGGCCTAAGCTCCGGCGATGGCTTGGGGGGAACGACGGATGCGGCTGAGGACGTGGCTGGGGTTGGCGGTGGCGGGCTGGGTCGCGGCGGCCGGCGCGGGCGGGGCCGCGGCGACGACGGCGCCGATCCCGGTCCGGGTGATGATCGTCTCGATGTTCGGCCCGGAGGGGCAGGTCTGGCGCGACGCCCGCAATCTCGGCCAGGCGATCACCGTGCCCGGCCTGTCGTCCGACTACCCGCAGGTGCATTGCGGCTCCGACAAGGTCTGCCAGGTGACGCTGGGCATGGGCCACGCCAACGCCGCGGCCTCGATCATGGCGCTGACGTTCTCCAAACAGTTTGACCTCACGCACACCTACTGGCTGATCGCCGGCATCGCCGGCATCAACCCCAAGCACGGCACGGTGGGCTCGGTCGCCTGGGCGCGCTGGCTGGTCGATTTCGGCATCCAGTGGGAGCTGGACGCGCGCGAGATTCCCAAGAGCTGGTCCTCGGGCTATCTCGGCATCAACACGCGCAGCCCCGACGAGAAGCCGCCGCTCGACTACCGGACGGAGGTGTTCCAGCTCGACGGCGCGCTGCAGCGGCGGGCCTACCAGCTCTCCAAGGGTGCGAAGCTCGCGGACAGCGACGCCGCCAAGGTCGCCCGCGCGGCCTACCCGGCGCCGGCCAACCAGCCGCCCTCGGTGCTGATGTGCGACACCATGTCGGGCGACACCTGGTTCAGCGGCACCAAGCTCGGCCTGCGCGCCGAGGCCTGGACCCGCATCCTGACCGATGGCAAGGGCCGCTACTGCACGACGCAGCAGGAGGACAACGCCGTCTACGAGGCCTTGAAGCGGGCGGATGCTGCAGGGCTCGTCGATGTCAAGCGGGTGGCGGACCTGCGGGCGGGGTCGGACTTCGACCGGCCGGCGCCGGGCGGGAGCAATGTGGACAATCTGCTGGACTATCAAAAGCAGGGCGGGTTCGTGCCGGCGTTGCAGAATTTGGTGCGGGCGGGGACGCCGCTGGTGAATGAGATCGTGAAGAACTGGGGGGAGTGGAAGGCGGGCGTGCCAAAGTAGATGTGAGTCAAAAGAGCAGAGTAATATAGAGATCACAAGTAGTCCAGTGCAATCGTTATATGCTACTTTGTGTTAAGATTGTGGTAGATTTTAATCTGTATTGAATATCATATGAAGATGTTATGCCATGAGTATTGGGGCGACCTCCTTGTAGAAGACAATATCGAACGTTGCGGAAATTCTGTCAAAGCGCGAAGGTTTCTGGAAAATATTGTTACTTATGTAGCAGAACGAGCGTTCCAGTTTTACATAGCATACGGAAAGGACGACTACCCCTTTCGCTACGATGAGCGTAGGATGGCATCATTATACGTCGCAGCTATTGATAAAATAACTCCTGTACATCTATCTGAGTATCCAGTGCGACGGTTGCGTGCTTGCTCAGATAAAAGGAAAAGCAAAAAGTATTCGAATGGTGGAACAAGGGTAGATGTTTGGTGTCGTTATAAAGACGTTGATATTCTTTTGGAACTCAAGAGAAGTTACGGATCGCCTACCTTAATTCCTAGAAACAATCGAATACTGAAGGCATGGGAAGTGCTGGGACAGCAATTAAAAGACATAGAAAACGATGTGCAAAGTTGGTCAGATAACTACCTAAGAGTTGGCATTCTAACGGTTTTTGTGTTTCAAGGCAATAAGAAACGCAAATTATCGCCAAAGACACCCGAGCAAATATTCGCAGAGGGAAAGCAATTGATAAATGCGCATGATAGTTTGCCTTGGAGTGCCGCGTGGGTGCCGCCAAGTGGTCCGATAGTCTGTTTCGAAGTAGATTCTGACGGAAATCAGAACCCAGATACCTGTCCAGTGGTCTTATTCTTCGCCAAACTTATCAAATCGAACGATGTTTACTCTTAGATATCAAGACTATGTGTGTTCGATGGGATTATCAGCCACCTCTTGCGTAGGTCCATGCGGTCGATCGCATCATGCGCGCTGATAAGCCCACGTCGCCGTCGAGTTGCTGACACGCTGGGTGGTAGTTTCGTGGCCACCGCGTCGCGTGCGCACTAGGTTTCCATCACTCTCTTGGCGGGCTGCTTGCAAGTATCAACCGGCGCCTTAGCCAACTCGGCGCCACTGCTGTCCATAACGCATGGAAAGGCGAGGACTGAGCAGTTGCTGCTTATGCCAGTCAGCGCGGCCGCTCCTCGGCCATTGCACCCAGCAGGCGCGCGGCGAGCCCGCCGCTCGTCACCTCGTCGACCGAATGCCGGTAGCGTCGCCGCCAGTTTGGGTGCTCGAACACCGTGCCGGGGAGGTTCGGCTGCTCGAGCTCGTCGGCGAGGTCCTCGAGCTGCACGGCGGCCAGGGTGGAGGCCGAGCGGGCGAGGTAGCGGTGCAGGGCCAGCGTGCGCGCCGTCTCGTCCTCGCCGTGCCCGAGCAGGCCCAGGGAGCGCAGGCGGTCGAGCAGCAGGTCCGTCTCGTGCGCGCGCTCGGCCCGGGCTGCGGCCACGTAGTCGGGGCCGGGATAGAGGCCCAGCCGCTCGCGCCAGAGAATGTCCTGGGCCTGGAACCAGCCGCGCACGGTGGGCAGGTCGTGGGTCGAGACCGTGGCCATGGCCTGGACCGGGAAGCGCTCGGGCGGCAGGAAGCTGCGGTCGCCGTGCCAGTCGCGCTCGAACCAGGCGACGCGGTAGCCGAGCACGCCGGCCGCGTGCAGCGGCTCGCGGAAGCCCTCGGGGACCGTGCCCAGGTCCTCGCCGATGACGATGCAGCCGGCGGCCCGCGCCTCCTCGGCCACGGCACGGAGCAGGCGCGCGTAGGGGTAGCGTACGTAGGCGCCCTCGGCGGCGCTGCTGCCGGGGGGGATGAGGAACAGCCGCATCAGCCCGAGCGCATGGTCGATGCGCATGGCGCCGGCGTGGCGCATCACCGCGCGCAGGGTCGCGCGCACCGGACCGGAATCGCTGCGCGCGAGCACCAGCGGCGAGGGGGCCACGATGTGCCAGTTCTGGCCGAACGGGCCCAACGGGTCGGGGGGTGCGCCCATGGTGATGCCGTCGACCAGGGCCTCCGGGTCGGCCCAGGCCTCGGCGCCGTCGGGGACGACGCCGGTGGCGAGGTCGGCATAGAGCCCGATTCGCATGCCGGCGGCGCGGGCCCGCGCGCGCGCGTCCAGCAGCTGGCGGTCGGCGATCCATTGCAGGAAGGCACAGCGGTCGACCTCGTCCCGCTCGCGCGCGGCGAGCGCGTCGACCTCCGGGCCGGCCGGCGAGCGCAAGCCTTCGGGCCAGGCGTGGAACGGCACCCCATGGCCCGCCTCGCGCGCCGCCCGCGCCGCCAGCATCTGGAACCGGCAGAACCGCTCGAGAGGCTGGCCGCGCTCCGC
>JAPJRA010000355.1 GCA_030824835.1 Geminicoccaceae bacterium
ATCGAACTCCTGCCGTTCTTCGCCGGCAGCTCCATGGCCGCAGCGGCCGTCGCGGTGACGGTCGGCCTCTGTTACGCCTCGGCGGACCGTGTGGTGATGTTGCTGGGCCCGGCGGGTGCACGGGTGGTGACCCGCCTGACGGCATTCCTGCTGCTCTGTATCGGTGTCCAGATCGTGCTGACCGGCGTTCAGGACGCTTTACCGCCGTTGCTGGCCGGTCACGGATAAGTCGCGCCACTGTAGGGACTGGCGCCACGCCGCCCTTGTTGGCGGCCGCGTATGGCCGTTGTCGGCTGGGTCCATGCCTACCGTCGTCGCGGCTTGCTCAGCCGGAATGGTGGCGCCTGCACGGGAGCTGTAAAAGAAAGCCGGGCCCGAAGGCCCGGCGAATTTAATCAGGGAGGCTAAACGTCTGGGAAAAGGAGGCTCGCTGAACTTTCGGCCAACCGGGCATTGCACCCAACCTGCGCGAAATTCATGATTGCGAACCTCACCCGCAACGTGACCGCCCAGAACCTCGATCACGCTGCAACGCACAATTCATAACCTTGCCGCGGAGTTTACGCCAGGGCTTTTGTGCAGACGGTCCATGCTGCGATGCACGTAGCACCGAGCCTCATGCCACACCAAGGCGGGCCTCGCATTGCCACCTCCGCCGAGCGGGGTGATTTCGCGTCTTGCTTATGGTCACGTCGCCGAACCACCGACGTGCGGCCGATGTCCCGGTCGTCATGGAGACGATCTAAAGCGCTTGATGCATGCTCGGTCGGTATTATGATCATACCTCTGGCGCTTTTTGAACAGGCTCGGGACCAACCGGGTGGCCGCCAGGGTTTACGGGCAGGCTGACGATGATGACCGAGAACGAACCGATCCGCCGGCGCAAGCTCTCGCATGAGATTCTGGAACGCCTGCTCGCCCGCATCACCTCGGGAGAGTTGGCGGCCGGCGAGCATCTGCCGTCCGAGCGTGATCTGATGGCCCAGTTCCAGGTCGGTCGGCCTGCGGTGCGCGAGGCGATGCAGGCCCTGGAGCGGATGGGGTTGATCGCGATCACGCACGGGGAGCGGGCGCGTATCGTGGCCCCCAGTGCGCGGACCATCATCGACCAGATCGGCCACACGGCACGCCATCTGCTCGCGACCTCGCCAACCTCGCTGGAACAGCTCAAGGATGCCCGGCTGTTCTTCGAGGTGGGGGTCGTTCGCATGGCGGCCGAGCGCGCCACCGCCGAGGACATCGCGCGGCTGCAGACTGCCCTGCACGAGCATCAGCTCGCTGCCAACGGGGTGGCCGTGCCGGCGCACATGGACGAGTTCCTGCACAAGGACATGGCCTTTCACCGGCAGATCGCGGCGATCACCGGCAATGCCATCTACGTTGCCTTGAGTCAGGCCATGTTCGAGTGGCTGGCCGAGTTCCATACCGGCCTCGTTCGACTCCATGGTGCCGAGCAGCTCACCATCGATGAGCATGAAGCGATCTTCGCCGCGATCGCGGCGTGCGACGGCGAGCGCGCCGCAGCGGCCATGACCAGCCACCTGACCCGGGCAAATCTTCTGTACCGCCAGTTCGAGGACGCGATCGATGCCGATTAGCTGCAAGTCACTCTTGCGGCGCGTCGTCACGATGGTATGCTGACTATACAACAAGATCCTAAGGATCGCTCAGGGAGAGCAATGCGATGCGCTTGAACCGTCGGGATTTCACCCTCGGCAGCTTGCTCGCGGCCGGTACGCTCGGCCTGCCGGTGTTCGTCAAGGCGCAACAGGGCAAGACCGTGGCGCTGCTGTTCGATAGCTTGGTGTCCCCGTTCTGGGTGTCGGGTCTCGACATCATGCGCGACAAGGCCAAGGCCAATGGCTGGGAAGTGTTGGAGAACATCTCCAACTTCGACGACAACAAGCAGTTCGAGCAGGTCAAGGCGATGATCGGCCGCAAGGTCGACGGCATCCTGATCATCCAGACGGATTCCAAGGCGGTCATCCCGGCGATTCGCGCGGCCAACGAGGCCGGCATCCCGATGGTCCACTTCAACCGCCCGCCTGCCGAGAGCGATGCCTATTCGGTAGCGATCCAGGCCGACAACCGAAAGATCGCGGCCGAGACGGTACAGTTCATGGTCGACGAGGCCAAGAAGAGTGGCAAGAAGCGGCAGGCCGTGATCATGATCGGCGACCTGGGCGACGTGAACGCCATCCAGCGGCGTGACGGGTTCTTCGACGTGGTCGACAAGAATCCGGACGTCGTCGAAGTGGTGGCGCGGGTTTCCACCGAGTGGAACGCCGACAAGGCGTTTGCCGGCCTGACCAATGCGATGCAGGCCAATCCCGACATCGACTTTCTCTTCACTTCGTCGGACTTCATGCTGCCGCAGATCCAGCAGGTGCTGGAGACCTTCGACAAGTGGTACAAGATCGGCGAGGACGGTCACGTGCTGCTCGGCGGCTTCGACGGTGACGCAAACGCCTATCAATTGATCCAGGATGGCTACATGGATGCCTGCGGCGTCCAGAATCTGTTCCTCGAGGTCGATATGGCCTTCCAGGCCTTCCAGGACCTGTGGGCCGGCCAGAAGCCCGAGAAGCTGCTGCTCGATCCGGGCTTCGTGATCACGCAGGCGAACAAGGACGAAACCCGCGACCAGATGTGGGGCTACATCGTCTGGAAAAAGAACGGCGGCAAGGCGTGACATCGGTCTCGGGGCGGCTTCAGCCGCCCCGAACTCGGGCCTGAGGCAGCATTGGCATGAGCTCAGCAGAGGTCACCGGCGTGCGCGCCGGCGATGGTGCCGCGCGTCCGTCATGGCTGCGCCGGCTGCTGCTCTCCGAATATCTGGTGCTGCTGTTGACCGGGCTTTACGTCCTGGTCATGGTGCCGCTGGTGCCCGAGATCGTGGCGGCCGACACGTGGCGCGACATCATGGGTGCCATGGTGCCGCTGCTGATAGTTGCGACCGGGCAGGCCTTCGTGCTGATCGTCGCCGGCATCGATCTATCGGCAACGTCCAACCTCGCCATCTCGAGCGTGCTGGCAGCGGCCGTCATGACCCTCGACGGCGGCCCCTTCGCCGGAGCCCCCGGCTGGCTGGCCATCCTCGCGGGCGTGCTCACCTTCGTCGCGGTGGGTAGCGCGCTGGGGGCGCTCAACGGCGCCTGCACCACGAAGTTCAACATGCCGCCCTTCATCGTCACGCTGACGACGATGATGTTCTTCTCGGGTCTTGCCATCTGGGTCACGACGCTGCTGACCAGCGACGGCAGCTCGATCGGCAACCTGCCGGCAGGATTCGCCTTTCTAGGCCAGGGCCGCATCGCCGGTCTGCCATTCTCGCTGCTGATCGCCCTCGTCGTGTGTGTCGGTGCACACGTCGTCCTCAGCCGAACGCTGTACGGCCGCTGGCTGTTTGCGATCGGCGTCAATCCGCGCGCCGCCGAGGTTTCCGGTGTGCCGGTCCGCAAGGTGGTGTTCTGGGCCTACGTCATCTGCGGGCTGTGCGCCGGCATCGCCGCCGTCGTCTACACGGCGCGCCTGGAAACGGGCACGCCGGTACTTGGCCAGCGCATCCTACTGGATGTCGTGGGTGCCGCGGTGATCGGCGGCGTGAGCCTATTCGGTGGCAAGGGCAAGGTCATCTGGGTCGTGTTCGGTGCCCTGTTTCTCACCGTCGTCGACAAGGGCCTCTCCCTGCTCGGCCTGTCGCTGGCGTCGATGTTCGCGATCAAGGGAGGGGTCATCCTCGCGGCTGCGATTGCCGATGCGCAGCGTCAGCGTCTGCGGGGGACCTGAGCCGATGTCGCCACTGCTCGTCATTCAGGGCCTGTGCAAGAGCTTCTTCGGCGTGCAGGTACTGCACGATGTCGGTTTCGAGCTCCTGCCCGGTCAGGTGCTGGGGCTCGTCGGGGAGAACGGGTCCGGCAAGTCGACGACGATGAACATCCTGGGTGGGGTGCATCAGCCCGACCGCGGTGCCATGAGCATCGAGGGGCACCCCTACGCCCCGCGGGGCCCGCGGGACGCCGAGGCGAGCGGCATCGCCTTCATCCACCAGGAACTGAACCTCTTCAAGAATCTGACCATCGAGGAAAACCTGTTCATCGGCGGATTTCCCCGGCTGATCGACGGCTTGCCCTTCATCGATCGCCGCAAGGTTCGCGACCGCGCCCAGCAGCTGCTGCAGTCGATTGACCTCGACATAGCGCCGACGACGCAAGTTAGCCGGCTCAGCCAGGGCGAGCGGCAGCTCGTCGAGATTGCCAAAGCCCTGGGTGCCGACGCTCGCATCGTCATCTTCGATGAGCCGACCACGTCGCTGACGGCCCGCGAGACCGACCGCCTGTTCGCCCAGATCGAGCGACTGCGCGAGAAAGGCATCGCCGTCATCTACATCAGCCACATTCTGGGCGATGTGCTCCGGCTGTGTGACCACATCACGGTGCTGCGCGATGGCCATGTGGTCGGCAGCGCCAAGCGTGCCGACATGACCGTCGACAGCCTGATCACGGCGATGGTCGGCCGGACGATCGATCAGCTCTACCCGCCGCGCGAGCCGGCAGCGCAGCCCGGGACACCGGTGCTCGAGGTGCGTGGGCTCAGCCAGCCCGGAGTCGTCAAGGACATCGAGTTGCGTGTCCAACCTGGGGAAGTCGTGGGCATCTCGGGCTTGATGGGCTCGGGCCGCTCGGAGCTGGCACGGATCCTCTTTGGTCTAGACCCGTTCGCCGTGGGCACCATTGCCGTGGACGGAAGGCCACTCCAGGCACCCACGCCGCAGGCCGCGATGGATCGGGGCATCGCGTTCCTCACCGAGGATCGCCGAGCCGAAGGCCTGATGATGGCGGCTTCCATCGCCGACAACATAGCACTGTCCTCCCTGCCGCGCTTTGCGCCGGGTTGGGCTCGGCTGTTGGAGCGGACGAGGCTCGGGGCCGCCGTTGAGCGGACCGGCCGCGACGTCCAGGTCAATGCTGCCGACTTCGTGCAGACG
>JAPJRA010000356.1 GCA_030824835.1 Geminicoccaceae bacterium
ATCCCAGACATAGAACCGGCCCTCTTCGCCGTCGCTGTCGGCGTCCAATGCCGATGCGAAGGCACCGTCCACCATCATCTCACGCCGCAGCCAGTCGACGGTCTCCTCGGCACGGCGTTCGAACAGCGGCTCGCCGGTTGCGGCCCACGCCGCGCCCAGGAGCTCGAGGATCTGGGCGTTGTCGTAGAGCATCTTCTCGAAGTGCGGCACGAGCCACTGCGCGTCGACCGAATAGCGGGCGTACCCGCCGCCCAGATGGTCGTAGATTCCTCCTTGCGACATGCGGGCGAGCGTATGGGTGACGGGCTGCCGTAAGCCAGCATCGCCGGTCCGCAGGGCGGCCTCCCAGACCAGCCGCAGCAAGGGCGCCTGCGGAAACTTGGGCGCGCCAGCCAGTCCGCCGTTGATGGGATCGAACTGCTCGACCAGCTGCCGTGCCACCTGCCTGGCGAGCATGGCCGGCGGGAGACTGCCACCCTCGGGCGCCGACAGCTGCCGCAAGGCGCGGACGATGGCGGCGCGATTGCTCTCGATGCGGTCGCTGCCGCTCTGCCAGAGTGCCGCGACCTGCTCGAGGATCTGGGTCATGCCGGGCCGTCCATAACGCGGCTCGGGCGGAAAATAGGTGCCACCCCAGAATGGCTCGCCGCCGGGGGTAAGGAACATCGTGAGCGGCCAGCCACCCTGCTGGCCCATCACGGCCAGCGCCTGCTGATAGACCGTGTCGAGGTCCGGGCGCTCCTCGCGGTCGACCTTGATGTTGACGAAGAGCCGGTTCATCAGTGCCGCTATGTCCGGCCGCTCGAAACTCTCGTGGGCCATAACATGACACCAGTGGCAGGCGGCATAGCCGATCGAGAGCAGGATCGGCCGGTTGAGGGCGCGCGCTTCCGCCAGCGCGCTGTCATCCCACTGCCGCCAGTCGACGGGATTGTCGCGGTGCTGGAGCAAATACGGGCTGGTCGCCTCGGCGAGCGCGTTGGGCATCGTCTTCCATCCCCGAGCGGCATTCGGCTAGGCATGCCGCCGCTTCGTTCTATAGTTGGCATCATAGGCGGGAACAGCCAGCAGGAAGCCCATGAAAGTCAGCATCGACATCGACTGCACGCCCGACGAGGCCCGGCGCTTTCTCGGGTTGCCGGATATTGCGCCGATGCAGCAGTCGGTGATGGCGGCCATGGAGAAGCGATTGGTCGACGCCATCTCGACGACCGATCCACAGGCGCTGATGGAACAGTGGCTGCCGTTCGGCACCAAGGGGATGGAGCAGTGGCAGTCCATCTGGAGCCAGCTGGCACAAACGGCGGCAGGATTCCCACGGCCCCCGAAGAAGCCGGCGGAGTGACCGGCTGGCGTGGATGACGATACGATCTATGCCCCCGCCACGGCCGCAGGTCGTGCGCCGGTGGGCATCTTGCGCGTTTCCGGTCCGCGGGCCGATGAGGCGGCGGCACGGCTGAGCGGGGACCGCCTGCTGGCGCCGCGGCGGGCCACGTTGCGTCGATTACGCGATCCACGCAGCGGCGAGCCGATCGACCAGGCGCTCTTGCTGTGGTTTCCGGGTCCGCGCAGCGAGACCGGCGAGGATCTGCTCGAGATCCAGCATCATGGCGGTCACGCCGTGCTGGCCGCCTTGATCGCGGCACTGGGCGACATCCCGGGATTTCGCCCGGCTGGCCCCGGCGAGTTCACCCGTCGTGCATTTCTCAACGGCAAGCTCGACCTGACCGCGGCGGAAGGGCTGGCCGATCTGATCGACGCCACCAGCCGTGCGCAGGCGCGCCAGGCCCTGCGCCAGCTCGACGGCGCGCTGGGGCGGCTCTATGCGGGCTGGCGGGAAACCTTGCTTCAGGCCCTGTCGTTGATCGAGGCCGAGATCGACTTCGCTCCCGATGAGGAGGTGCCAGACTCGATGTTGTTCCGGATCATGCCCGGTCTGGAGCAACTGGGCGCGGAGATGGCGGCACATCTTGCCGATGGCGGTCGCGGGGAGCGGCTGCGCGCCGGGGTCACGGTAGCCGTGATCGGGCCACCCAATGTCGGCAAGTCCACACTGGTCAATCTGCTGGCGCGCCGCGACGTCGCCATCGTCACCCCGTTACCGGGTACGACACGTGATGTGATCGAGGTTCAGCTCGACCTGGAGGGCATACCGGTCACGCTGCTTGACACGGCCGGTCTGCGGGAGACCGACGATCCGATCGAGGCCGAGGGGATTGCGCGGGCGTTGCGGCGTGCCGAGCAGGCCGACTTGCGCCTGCATGTCGTCGAGGCCGGGACGGCGGACGCAACCTTGCCGGACACGGATGACCGTACCATCGTGCTGCTCAACAAGGCCGATCTTGCTCCGGATGCAGCAGGATTGGCCATCTCGTGCCACACCGGCTCGGGCATTGCTGCCATGCTGGCCATTCTCCAAGACCGCGCGCGGAGATTGGTCGGTACGGGTGACACGCCGTTGCTCACGCGCGCTCGCCATCGCGAAGCGCTGAGCGCGGCTCAGTCGTCGCTGACCCGCTTCACGACCCTCGCGACCAGTGGCGGCGAATTGGCCTTGCTGGCTGAAGAGCTGCGGCTGGCCGCTCGTGCGGTCGGACGGATCACCGGGGCGGTCGGTGTGGAAGACGTGCTCGACCGAATCTTCTCGACCTTCTGCATCGGCAAATGATCGCACGTTTCACGTGAAACTGGACGGTCATGCCGCCGCCCGCGCGGATGCCTCCTGCAGCTGCCGGAGCCGTTCCTCGGCCTGCCGTCGCACCCGCTGCATGAGATCCGGGTGCGTACGCAGGAAATTGCGGAACGGATCGCGACGCAGCATCAGGAGTCGGCAATAGCTCAGCGCCACGACGTCGGCGACACGCGGGCGGCGCAGAAGCAGCGCCATCTCGCCAAAGAACTCACCGGTGCCGAGCCGGATCACGTCCTTGTCGCGTTGGACCTCCACGGCGCCGGAAGCGATGAAGTACATGGCATCGCCACGCTCGCCGCGTCGCACAATGCGCTCTCCCGGCAACGCCATCCGGGGCACCAGCAGCAGCCTCAATTCGTCCAGAGCCGCTTGATCGAGCTCACCAAGGAGAGGCACGTTGCGGATCAGCGTATTGACCTCGAGGCCGAGATCAAGCGGCGGGATGGCCTCGAAGGTTTCGAGGCGGGAACGCAGCTCGCCGACCAGGTGACGGAGCAGCTCGGCCGACAGCAAGCCCTCCGATGACATCCGCTGATAGGCCTCGAGCTCGAGCCGGACCGCCGTGCGGCTCAGGAAGCGGCCCGACACCGTGTGCCAGTAGGCCGGATACTGCAGCCGGATGGCATCCAGGGTCCGGTCGATATCCTCGATCCTGCCCTCGATGACATGCAGGGCGACATCACTGACGCGCTCGCCGAACAGGGCCTTGATCCGGCTGCGAATGAACCCCGTCAGGCTTTCGAGCACCCGGCGCTGGATCAGGCGCAGCTCGATCCGCTGCGCCATGCGCCGTGCCAGCGGCCGGTTGAGCCCGAACCGACGGTGCAGCACGCCTGCGAGCTGCAGCGTGAGGTCGTGCCCGATCTCTGCACGCGCGGCACGGCGATAGGGCTGCACACCACCTTCCTTGATGGCGTCGAGCAGATCATTGGTACGACCGAGGAGCAGGGCTCCTGCGGCCCGCGACACCGTGCCCTCGGCCATCTCCTCCGTGTAAAAGTTGGCTTCGCGGGTGGTGATCGTCGCCAGTGCCACGATGAGCTGCTGACGCAGCATCTCCTCGGCCTGGTCGGTCGATTCGCCGAGCGTCGCCACCCGCTTGCGATAGAGCGCGCCCACTTCCTCGGCCGCCTCGAGGTCCAGGCCGTGGATGATCGCGGTCTCGGACAGGCGGTCGAGGATTTCACCCTGGGTCAGCGCCAGTGCCCGGGTCCGCAGGATGCGTTCCACCGGATCGAGCTGGTCGACACCCAGCCAGCGGATCAGGGTACGCAGGGAGGTCGCCTGGACCAACAGCGTAAACAGCACGAAGCCCGTGGCCAGCACCGATACCAAGTGACGCACATCCTCCGGTACGCGTTGGTTCTCGGTTACCGCCAGCGCCAGCGCTAGAGTCACAGCCCCGCGAACCCCACCCCATAGAATGACCAGCTTGAAGCCGGCGCTGATGGGGCGTTGGTGCAGGAGGATACGAACGATCGGAAGGACGCCGAACAGGCAAAGCGCCCGTGCGGTGAGAGCACCGAAGAGGAGCGCGCCCAGCAGAAGCAGGTCGGTAACAGTGGCTTGGCGGATGGTGGCGGGCACCAGCATGGAAGCGAAGACGAACACCAGGGAGCTTGCCCAGAAGCCAAGCTGCGTCCAGATGGCATTGACGCTTTGCCACTCCTTGGCGCCGACGCGCAGCCGGCCGATCGTGCCAAACACCAGACCGGCGACGACGACCGCGACGACGCCCGAGACATGCAGGTAGGCTTCCGACAGAGCGTAGGACAGGTAAGCCAGTGACACACTGAGCGTCACCTCGGCAGGCCCGCCTTGATCGATCCGGCTGACCACAAACGCCGCCAGTCGACCAAGTGCGGCCCCGACCAAGGCCCCGCCTAGAAATTCGAACCCAAGGTCGCGTGCGATATCCGTCAGCACCCTGACTTCGCTGACGTGGTCGCGAGATGTCACCAAGCTCAAGAGTGTGGTGAACAACGCGATGGCGGCGGCGTCGTTCAGCAGGCTCTCGCCTTCGACGAGCAGCGTGAGCCGACGACGGGCGCCGACCTCGCGAAACACCGCCGTCACGGCGCTCGGGTCGGTGGTGGCGATGATGGCCGCGACCAGAAGGCAGATGGTGAGCTGGAAGCTAGAGACCGCCCACACCGCGAGCCCCGCAGCGGCCGTCGTCATCAAGACCGCCAGAACTGCCAGGATCAGGATTGGGCCGAGATCGTCGAGCAGCTCGCGACCGTCGAGTTTGCTCGAGGTGTCGAACAGCAGGATTGGCAGGAAGACCCAGAGC
>JAPJRA010000357.1 GCA_030824835.1 Geminicoccaceae bacterium
ACCTCGGCCACCACCTCCGCCGGCACCGGCGGCGAGACATCGGGTGGGCTCTCCATGCCCGGCAGCAGCGACCAGACCAGCACCGCGACGCTCAGGCTGGCGAGCAGGCCCGCCAGCAGCCAGACGCGGATCGCCGGCCGACCGTCAGGCATGGCGGCCCGCCGCTTCGAGCACGCGGTCGAGGGCCGCCGCGATCCGCCGCAGATCCTCCTCGCGCGACAGGCGATGGTCGCCGTCCTTGACCAGCTCGACCGTCACCGCCGGGCTCTCCAGGCAGGCGGCGAGGCGGATCGACGTCGACCACGGCACGTCCGGATCGAGCTGGCCGTGCAGGAGATGGACCGGACAGCGGATCGGGAGAGGCGCCTGCAGCACCAGATGAAGCCCCCCGTCATCGAGCAGGCGGCGCGTGATCGGCGTCGGCTCGCCGTAAGCCGACGGGACCAGCAGGACGCCGTCGCGGTCGAGCTGGCGAACGTTGTCCGCCGTGAGCTTGGGGCGGATCAGGTCGTGGGTGAAGTCCGGCGCCGCGGCGATGCCGACCAGCCCCTGCACCCGCTCGGGCCGGGCCAATGCCACCAGCAGCATGATCCAGCCGCCCATGCTGGAGCCGACCAGCACGACCGGGCCGTCGATGATCTCGTCGACCACCGCCAGCGCATCGTCCCGCCAGTCGCCGATGCAGCCATCCTCGAAGCGCCCGCCCGAGGCGCCGTGCCCCCGATAATCGAACCGCACGAACGCCTGGCCTGCCCCGGCGCAGTGCTGTTCGATGTGGAGGGCCTTGGCACCGGTCATGTCGGAGCGGAAACCGGTCAGGAACAGCACCGTCGGCGACCGCCCGGCATTGGCCGAGAAAGCCAATGGCTCGCACCCTGCTCGGTTGAGATGGCCGGTCGCCGTTTGCATCTTTACGCGCATTTGGTTAGGGTGAGGCGTCGTACTGCCGCCGCTGCGGAGCCCATTTCATGTCTGGAAGGTCGATCGCCTGCCGCGCCGACGCAAGCGGCGAGTGCGCGCAGGCGTGCTGAGACCGGTCCTGGCGCAGCCGTCCTCGGCGCCCATGGGCGGCGCTGGCCGGCGCATCCCGGCCGTGCTGCAGGTGCTGCCACGGCTCGAGCGCGACGAATTGGGGCGCAACACGCTCGACATCGCCCGCCACCTGCGTGCGGAAGGGTGGCGTTCCCTGGTGGCGTCGGCCGGCGGTGCGCTGGAGCGCGAGCTGGCGGCAGCCGGCGTCACGCACCTGCCCTTGCCGCTCGACGCCAAGGGCTGGTTCGCCCAGCGCGCCAATGCCGGCCGTCTCGCGGCGGCGATCCGCCGGCACGGCATCGATCTGGTCCACGCGCGCGCCGCCGGCCCGGCGACGAGCGGGGCCGCGGCGGCACGTCGCGCCGGCGCGGCGTTCGTCACGACGTTCCACGAGCCGCAACCGCCCGACGCTGCGCCGAGCCCACGGCACCAGCCGGTGATGGCTTCCGGGTCGCGCGTGATCGCGGTCTCCGAGTTCGCCGCGGAAATGATCGCCACCGTCTACAGTGTCGAGCCGGCAAGGCTGCGGGTCGTGCATCGCTGGATCGACCCGGACGAGTTCGATCCCCAGCGGGTGCGCGGCCACCGCGTGCTGGCCCTGGCCGAGCGGTGGAACATCCGCCCAATCGACCGGGTGGTGATGATGCCGGGTGCCGTCACCCGCGGGCGGGGGCATCTGCTCCTGCTGCAGGCGATGGCGCGGCTGCCGCGGGTCGACTGCACCGCCCTGCTGGTCGGTGGCCTCGACGCGCGCAGTGCCTACGGCCAGGAGCTGCTGGCCACCATCCGCCGCGCCGGCCTGGGCGAGCGGGTCCGCTTCGGCGGCGACACCGACGACCTCGCCGCGGCGCTGAGCCTGGCCGACGTCGTGGTCCTGCCCTCGACCCGGCCGGACCCGTCCGGGGTGGCGGCCGCGGCGGCGCAAGCCATGGGTCGGCCGGTCATCGTCACCAACCAGGGAGCACTGGCCGAGAGCGTGCTGCCGGCGGCCACGGGCTGGCTGGTCCCGCCCGACGATCCGGGCGAGCTGGCACGGGCGCTGGGGCTGGCCCTGGCCATGGACGCGGAGGCGCGCCAGCGGCTGGCGACGCGGGCCCGCGCCTTCGTCCTGGCCGAGTTTGGCCTGCACCCGATGTGCGCGCGAACACTGGCGGTCTACCGAGAGCTGGTCCAGCCCGCGGTCCTGGCGGCGGGTCCGCTGGCGCGGGCCGGCTGAGACCCCATATGACGTGATCCGGGGCGGGCGCCGCTTGACAGCGGCACCCGATGCCCGTTCTAGAAGACACGCTCGCCGCCACCACGGCGGGCAAAGCTGTTTGCGTCCCCTCGTCCAGGCTCGGGTCCAATGAATCTCTCGGCTTCCGCCCCCGTCGACGTCCGCGTCCCGGCACCGATCGTGGTCACGTTTCCCGACCAGACCACGCGCAACTTCCCGGCGGGTGTCACCGGGGCCGGAATCGCGCAGGCCATCGCCAAGAGCCTGGCCAAGGTCGCTCTGGTGATCGAGGTCGACGGCGAGATCTGGGATCTCGACCGGCCGATCCTGCACGACGCGCATGTCCGGCTGATCCGCAACGAGGATGCCGAGGCCCTGGCGGTCATCCGCCACGACTGTGCCCACGTCATGGCCGAGGCGGTGCAGGGCCTGTTCCCCGGTACGCAGGTGACCATCGGCCCGGCGATCGAGAACGGGTTCTATTACGACTTCCACCGCAGCGAGCCGTTCTCCACCGACGATCTGGCGCGGATCGAGGCCCGCATGGCCGAGATCGTCAAGGCCAACAAGCCGTTCCAGCGCGAGGAGGTCAGCCGCGACGAGGCCCGTGCCCGGTTCGAGCAGCTGGGCGAGCGGTTCAAGCTCGAGCTGCTGGACGCGATCCCGGAAGACCAGCCGGTGACGCTCTACCACCAGGACGGCTGGTTCGACCTGTGCCGTGGCCCGCACGGGCCCTCGACGGGGCGGATCGGCGCCTTCAAGCTGACCAAGGTGGCCGGCGCCTACTGGCGTGGCGACAGCCGCAACCCGCAGCTGCAGCGGATCTACGGCACGGCGTTCGCCACGAAGCCCGAGCTCGACGCCTATCTGCACCAGCTCGAGGAAGCCGAGCGCCGCGACCATCGTCGCATCGGGCGGGAGATGGACCTGTTCCACCTGCAGGAAGAGGCCCCCGGCTCGGTGTTCTGGCACCCCGACGGCTGGAAGCTGTGGCGGGCGGTGGAGGATTATATCCGCCGGCGGCTCGACCGTGGCGGCTACCGCGAGGTCCGCACGCCGCAGCTCGTCGACAAGGTGTTGTGGGAGCGCTCCGGGCACGCCGACAAGTTCGGCAGCGACATGTTCTTCCTCGAGGCCGAGAAGCGCACCTACGCGCTGAAGCCGATGAACTGCCCCTGCCACGTGCAGATCTTCAACCAGCACCTGCACAGCTACCGCGACCTGCCGCTGCGCATGGCCGAGTTCGGCTCGTGCCATCGCAACGAGCCGTCCGGTGCCCTGCACGGCATCATGCGGGTGCGGGCGTTCACGCAGGACGATGCCCACATCTTCTGCACGCCAGAGCAGATCACGGCCGAGAGTGTCGCCTTCTGCGACCTGCTGATGAGCGTCTACAAGGATTTCGGCTTCACCGACGTGCGGGTGAAGTTCTCCGACCGGCCGCCGGTCCGCGCCGGTGCGGACGAGGTCTGGGACCAGGCCGAATCCGCGCTGTGGGCGGCGGTGAAGGCGGCGGGCATCGAATGCACGCTGAACCCGGGCGAAGGCGCCTTCTACGGCCCCAAGCTCGAGTTCGTGTTGCGCGACGCGATCGGCCGCGACTGGCAGTGCGGCACGCTGCAGGTCGACTTCGTGCTGCCGGAGCGGCTGGACGCCAACTATGTCGGCCAGGATGGCGGCAAGCACCGGCCGGTCATGCTGCATCGGGCGATCCTTGGCTCGCTCGAGCGCTTCATCGGCGTGCTGATCGAGCACTATGCCGGACGACTGCCGATCTGGCTGGCGCCGCTGCAGGTGGTGGTGGCAACGATCACCAACGAGGCCGATGGCTACGCGCGCGAGGTGGTCGAGCGGCTGCAGGCGGCGGGCGTCCGCGCCGAGGTCGACGCCCGTCCGGACAAGATCGGCTACAAGGTCCGTGAGCACAGTCTGCGCAAGGTGCCGCTGCTGCTGGCCGTTGGCGGCCGCGAGCAGGTCGAGCAGAGCGTCAGCCTGCGCCGCCTCGGGGCACCGGCGCAGAACACGCTGTCGCTTGACGATGCGATCGTATTATGTCAGCGAGAGTCGGCCCCGCCCGATCTATGATCAGGGCGGGTAAGGGTGTCGGGGTGATCCCGACACCGAGAACTGGAATGGACGGGTCGTTCTGCCGTGGCGGGGCGGCCCCTGAAGTGCAACACTGGAGGATTCGCTAAGCTTATGGCGATGGCTGCGCAGCAAGAAGAAGAGTACCGCATCAACTTTCGGATCGAGGCCCGCGAGGTCCGACTGATCGACGCCCAGGGCAACATGATCGGGGTCGTTTCCACCCGCGACGCGTTGGCACGGGCCGAGGAAGCGGGGCTCGACCTGGTCGAGATAGCACCCACCGCGGCACCACCGGTGTGCAAGATTCTCGACTATGGCAAGTTCAAGTACGAGGCCCAGAAGAAGGCCAATGCCGCACGAAAGAAGCAGAGGGTCATCGAGGTCAAAGAGATCAAGATGCGCCCCGGCATTGACGACAATGACTATAATATCAAGATGAAAAAAGTTCGTGAATTTATTGATGAAGGCGATAAAGTGAAAGTCACCATGCGATTCCGTGGCCGCGAGATGGCACACCAACATCTGGCGATGGACATTCTCGAGAAGGTCAAGACCGAGGTCGGCGACATCGCCAAGGTCGAGCAGTTTCCCAAGCTCGAGGGCAGGCAGATGATCATGGTGATGGC
>JAPJRA010000358.1 GCA_030824835.1 Geminicoccaceae bacterium
CTCGACGACCTCGACCTGCTGCGCGGCGCCGCGTCGGCGGCGCCGCGCAGCAGGTCGAGGTCGTCGAGCGTGCCGCGCCGCACGTCGGCGCCGCTCGCGGCCAGGGCAGCGGCCTTGTCGTCGGAACGGGCGAGCCCCGTCACCTGATGGCCGACGCCGACCAGCTCGCCTACCACCGCCGAGCCGACCCACCCTGTGGCACCGGTCACGAATACGCGCATCTGCTTGGTCTCCCAATCCTTGAGACGACCACTATCGAGACGCGGCCTATCCGGTTAAAGTGGTGAGATTATCCCGGTATAAGCGCTAACAGGATGGCTGGAGTGTCCGAGGGAAACGCGTTCGGCGCCTACCTGAAGAACCGTCGCACGCAGCTCGATCCCGCCTCGTTCGGCCTCGCCGGTGGTCGGCGGCGCACGGCGGGCTTGCGGCGCGAGGAGGTGGCGCTGCGCGCCAACATCAGCACGACCTGGTACACGTGGCTGGAGCAGGGCCGTGGCGGCAACCCGTCGGCGGACGTGCTCGAGCGGATCGCCCGGGCGCTGGCGCTGACCGAGGTCGAGCGCGAGCATCTGTTCCTGCTCGGTCTCGGGCGGGCACCCGAGGTCCGCTACCGCGGCGGCGACCCGATCACGCCACGGCTGCAGCGCCTGCTCGACGTGCTGACCTGCTGCCCGGCGATCGTCCGGACGGCGACCTGGGACGTCGTCGCCTGGAACCGCGCGGCCGCGGCCGTGCTGACCGACTACGGCGCGCTGCCGCCCCGCCAGCGCAACGTCCTGCGCCTGATCTTCGGCGATCCGCGCGTCCGGGCGGCGCAAGCCGATTGGGAGTCCGTGGCCCGCTTCGTCGTGGGCGCCTTCCGGATCGATGCCGCGCGCGCCGGCGCCGATGCCGAGGTGGCGCCGCTGGTGGAGGAGCTGTGCGCATCGAGCCCCGAGTTCGCCGCGATGTGGCACGCCAGCGACGTGCGGAGCCACGGCGACGGGATCAAGCACCTGCGCCATCCGCAGGTCGGGCCGATCGCCCTGGAATACTCGGCCTTCGCGGTGGACGGCCGGCCGGACCTCAGGATGATCGTCTACAATCCGGCGACATCGGCCGACCAGAAGCTCGTCGAGGCCCTCGTGAATGCACAACCAGCGCTGGCCAGCCTCCACTCCACCGGCACGAAGAGCGTCGATCGGTTTGTCGCCGCCGCGTAGGCCACGCCGTTCGGCACTAGGGATCAGGCGTAGACCTGTTCCCATTCCCACGATCCCGGGTCCTGGGCGTGCAGGTGCCAGAATCGGTCAGCCGCCGTCGCGGCATCCTCAGATCCGGGACTGACGAGCTTCGCCACGGTCAGTATCGCCACGTGGACACCGCGGCTTCGGCTCACCTCGAACAGCCCCTGCGCCACGGCACGCAAGCCGGCCTTTCCCACGCTGAGCGTAAGCAGGTCCGGGTGCGGCATGGTGGCGAGGCCACCGCCAGTGAGCAGGATGGTCCCGCTGGCACGGCGATGGAAGGCTGGCAGTGCCGCGTGGAGGGCCGCGAGCGCACCCGTGATGTTGATGCTGATGTCGGACGCGATCGCCGCCACCGACAGCTCGTCCAGCGACTGGGTCAGCAATTGCCCATCCGCGTAACGCAGGACACCCGCATTGTAGTGGAGGACATCCAATTCTGCTGCACGGCGTGAGACCAACTCGCTGACAGCGGCGGGATCACCGGCATCGACTGTTTCGACGACGACTTCGGCACCGCCGTCGCGCAACGGCTGGGTCAACTTCCTCAGCCGCTCGCCGTCGCGCGCGGCAACGATGATGTGGAAGCCTTCGCGCGCGAAACGAGCAGCGGTCGCCAGACCGATTCCCGGCCCGACGCCGAGGATGAGGATTGTCTTAGCCATGAGATTGATCCCTTCGGAGATCGGGACAGGGGTCAGTCCGGATCGGAGGCGGGGAAGTCGGCGCCCTCGGTCACCTCGGCCCAGGCGTCGAAGTCGCGTCGCAGCTCGTCGAGCTTGGCGCGGGCGCCGGCCAGCGCCACCTTGCCGAGCAGCAGGCGCAGCGGTGGCTCGGCGGCGTTGACCGCCAGGACGATGGCGCGCGCCGCCCGGTCCGGATCGCCCGGCTGCTGGCCGCTATAGCCCTGGACCGTGCGGCGAATCGCTCCGGCCGTAGCGGCATAATCGTCGAGGGTCTCGGCGGCAGCGCCAGCGGAGCGTCCGGCCCAGTCGGTGCGGAACGGGCCGGGCTCGACCAGCAGGACCTTGATGCCGAGCGGCGCCACCTCCTGCGCCAGGGACTCCGACAGTGCTTCCACGCCGAACTTCGTGGCCGCGTAGAAGCTGAGCGACGCTCGCGCACGCAGGCCGCCGACCGAGGAAATGTTGACGATCGTGCCGGACCGCCGTCGGCGCATGCCCGGCAGCACGGCGCGGCTCATGGCGGCCAGGCCCCAGAAATTGATCTCGAACATGGCGCGCACCGCGTCCATGTCGCTCTCCTCGAACGCGCCGAAATAGCCGATGCCGGCATTGTTCACGAGCACGTCGATGCCGCCGAAGCGCTGCTCGGCCGCGGTCACGGCCTGCTCGATGTCCTGGACGTCCGTCACGTCCAGCTTGTGCACGAGGGTCCGATCGGGATGGGCCGCGGCCAGGTCCTCGACCTGCGCCGGATGGCGCGCGGTCACCACGACATGGTGGCCGAGCTCGATGACATGCCGTGCGATCGCGCGGCCGAAGCCGGTCGAGCAGCCGGTGATGAGCCAGGTCTGGGCCATGGGGAAGTATCCTTCGATGGTGCGGATTGCCGGGCCGTCACGCCACCACTTCGGCGAGCTCGATCAGGTTGCCGAACGGATCGGCGAAGAAGGCGAGCTTGCGGCTGATCGCGTCGAGCTGGAAGGGCTCGGTGACGATGGCGACGCCCCAGGCACGCAGCTCGGCCACGGTCGCGTCGATGTCGGTCACGACGATGCAGAAATGATGGTAGCCGGAATAACGCAGGCTGTCGGCGAGGTCCGTGTAGGCCGGCGCGTCGATCGGCAGTGGATCGCCGCCGCCCAGGATCTCGACCATGAAGCCGTCGTCGTTGGCGGGTGCCAGATAGGCCAGGCGCTGGTCGGCATACGGCCATTCGTGGACGACGCGAAAATCCAGCTTCTCGACGTACCAGCTCCTGGCGCGCTCGAAGTCCGGCACGCGCAGGGCCACGTGATGGCCGCGCATTCCTGCGAACGCGGACTGGGTGTTCTTGGCGGGAAGGATGAAGTCGGCCATCGGGATTACCTCGGGTCTGGCGGGCCGCGGGTCAGGAGCACCAGCGGCGATCCACGGATGGTGGCTCATCCTGATTGGCGCGATTAGAACGAGAATGATCTCGATGGTGCTGAGCAGGATTCACCTATGCGCGCAGTCGACCTTGCAGAGTTGGCCGCCTTCGATGCGGTGGCACGGCATCGCAGCTTCCGGCGTGCGGCCGAGGAGCGCGGTGTCACGGCCTCGGCGATCAGCCACGCGGTCAGCGACCTCGAGGCGCGGATCGGCATCAGGCTCCTCAACCGCACCACCCGCAGCGTCGCGCTGACCGATGCCGGCGCCATGCTGCACACCCATCTGTCGCCGGCGTTCGGCGATATCGGCACGGCCCTGGACGCGCTCAACCGGTTCCGTGACACGCCGTTCGGCAAGGTGCGGATCAACGTGCCCAACTCGATCGCGCCGTTCGTGCTCGGGCGGGTGATCGGACCGCTGCTGCAGGGCAATCCGCATCTGGAGCTGGAGATCGCCGCGACCGACCGGCTGGTCGACATCGTCGCCGAGGGGTTCGACGCCGGCATCCGCCTGGGCGAGAGCCTACGCGAGGGCATGGTCGCCGTACGGATTGGGCCGCGCCTGCGCTTTGCGGTCGTGGGCTCGCCCGACTACTTCGCGCAACGCAAGGTCCCGCGCACGCCGCGCGAGCTCAGCGAGCATCGCTGCGTGCAGAACATGTACCCCAACGGGACGCGCTATCCCTGGGAGTTCACCCGGGCCGGCGAGACCATCACCTTCCATCCGACCGGCCCGATCGCGCTCGACGATCACGAGCTGATGGTGCAGGTGGCGCTGTCGGGCGTGGCGCTGGCCTATGTCTGGGAGAACCGAGCCCAGCGCGAGATCCAGGACGGCAGGCTGATCCGCTGCCTCGACGATTGGTGCGCGCCTGAGGACTGGCTGCACCTCTACTATCCCGGCCGCCGGCACATGTCCGCCGGGCTGCGCGCGGTCGTCGAGGCGCTGAGGACCTGAACCGGAAAAGTACGCGGGCCGCGCACGGAGCACGACCTACGGGCCGTCGAGCGCCCGCGCGAGCGAGGTCAGGCTGAGGTTCGGCAGCGGCACCAACCGCTTGCCACAGCCGCGCGCGCAGCGGCGGGCGGCGCCCGCGGCCGCGTGGCTGACGCTGTCCAGCGCCAGGACGACGCGGTCCGCCCGGCTGACCAGCCCGGGCAGCAGGCTCAGGCTCATCTCGGTGCCGCCGTCGTGATGCAGCAGCGTCCCGCCCGCGGTGGCCACCGCCCGGGCCAGGGCCGGCGCCTGGGCGGGCCGGCCGCCGACCAGGAGAATGGTCGACCCGCCCAGCGCGGCCGGTGCCGGCGCCTCCTCGTGCGCGCAGCAGGCGGGAAGCTCGGCCGGCAGCACCTCGTCTGGCGGTGCGGCGGGCGGGCGTGGGGCGCAGGCCGCGGCGAGCCGCGCCTGCAGCGCCTCGACGTGCCGCTCCAGCTGCAGTCGGCGGTCGGTCTCGCGGCGCAGTGCCTGGGCCAGCCCGTCCTCCGCGACCTTGGGCGTGGGTCCGTCGTCCTGCGCCGCGAGCTGTGCCGTGAGCGCACGGATCCGCTGCTCTTTCGCCCCCAGCGTCAGGGTCAGGTGGCGCTGCTGCCGGGCGATTCGTCGCTGCTCGCACCCGCGTGGGTGCCGT
>JAPJRA010000359.1 GCA_030824835.1 Geminicoccaceae bacterium
GGCGGCCAGCGGACGGAGCGCGTCATGACGACAGAGCTTGCGGAACGGAAACCCTCGGCGCGGTGGGCGCTGGCCAGCCTGTCGCTCGCCATGCTGCTGTCCTCGCTCGGCACCAGCATCGCCAATGTCGGCCTGCCGACCCTGGCGCAGGCGTTCGGCGCCTCCTTCCAGCAGGCCCAGTGGATCGTGCTGGCCTATCTCCTTTCCATCACCACCCTGATCGTCGGCGTCGGGCGGCTGGGCGACCTCACCGGCCGCCGCCGGCTGCTGCTGGCCGGCATCCTGCTGTTCACCGCGGCCTCGGCCCTGTGCGGCGCCGCACCCACGCTGGGCCTGCTGATCGCCGCCCGGGCGGCGCAGGGCCTGGGGGCCGCCGTGATGATGGCGCTGACCCTGGCCTTCGTCGGCGAGACGGTGCCCAAGGCCCGGACCGGCAGCGCCATGGGCCTGCTCGGCACGATGTCGGCCGTGGGCACGGCGCTGGGCCCATCCCTCGGCGGCATGCTGATCGCCGGGTCCGGCTGGCGCGCCATCTTCCTCGTCAACCTGCCGCTGGGCCTCCTGGCCCTGGCGCTGGCCTGGCGCCATCTGCCCGCGGATCGCCCGCTGCGGCTGGCGGAGCGGCCCGGCTTCGACCATCTGGGCACGCTGCTGCTGGCGCTGACCCTGGCCGCCTACGCGCTGGCCATGACCATCGGGCGCGGCCGCCTCGGCCTGCTCAACCTGGGCCTGCTGGCGGCGGCCGCCCTGGGCGGCGCGCTCTTCCTGCGGGTCCAGGCCCGGGCCGCGTCGCCGCTGCTCCGCCTGGCGCTGTTCCGCGACCCGTCACTGCGGGCGGGCCTCGCCACCAGCGCGCTCGTCGCCACGGTGATGATGGCCACCCTGGTGGTCGGCCCGTTCTACCTGGCGCTGGCGCTCGGGCTCGACCCGGCCCGCGTCGGCGCCGTCATGGCGATCGGGCCGGTCATCTCCGCCCTGAGCGGCATCCCGGCGGGCCGCGTCGTCGACCGCCTGGGCGCCTCGTCGATGGTCGCAGCCGGGCTCGTCGCCATGCTGGTCGGTGCCGCCGCCCTGGCAGTGCTCCCGGGCCTGCTCGGCCTGCCGGGCTACATCGCCGCCATCGCTGTCCTGACCCCGGGCTACCAGCTGTTCCAGGCCGCCAACGGCACCGCCGTCATGGCCGACGTGCCCCCGGCGCAGCGGGGCGTCGTCGCCGGCCTGCTCAACCTCGCGCGCAATCTCGGCCTGGTCACCGGCGCCTCGGTCATGGGCGCCGTGTTCGCCTGCGCCGCGGCAGCACCCGACCTCGCCGCGGCGGGCCCGGCGGCCCCGACCACCGGCCTGCGGGCCACCTTCGCCGTCGCCGCGACGCTGCTCCTGGTGGCGCTCGCCGTCGCCGCTGCCGCGCGCCGCCGCCCGTCGTCCGCTTCCCCGGTCCGCGACCTCGTCACTCTCCCGCCGCTGGACGCCGCGGCCCCGCGGCGGCATGGTGACGGCAAGGGCGCCGCCGGCATGCCGGCGGTCGAGGCGGGGGTCCGGCGATGGTGATGACGGTCGTGTGCATTTCGCGGACCCTGGCCGCGGGCGGCGAGGATATCGGGCGCGGCGTCGCCGAGCAGCTCAACTACCGCATCATCGACGCCGAGATCATCCAGCGCGCCGCCGAGCGGGCGTCGGTCGACCCGAAGCAGGTCATGGAGGCCGAGCAGCGCCAGTCCCTGATCCGCCGGCTGATCTCGGCCGTGGCCTTTCCGGGCAAGGCGGGCTCGCTGCCGCTCGACTACTACGCCGCCACGCCCGAGGCCGCGCTCGTCACCGGCCAGCCGATCGAGGAGCGCCTGCGCGCCCTGATCCGCGAGGTGATCGTGGAGGTGGCCAACGAGGGCCGCTGCGTGATCGTGGCCCACGCCGCCTCGATGGCACTCGCCGGCCGCGAGGGCGTGCTGCGCGTGCTGGTCACCGCCTCGGCCGAGCTGCGCGCCCGCCGCCTGGTCGAGGTCAGCCGCTGCAGCCTCAAGGAGGCCCGCACCGCCGTGCGCAACTCCGACGACGAGCGCGGCGACTATTTCCGCCGCTTCTACGAGCTGCCCCAGGAGCTCCCCACCCACTACGACCTCGTCGTCAACACCGACGCCCTGACGCCCGAGCAGGCGGTGGGCAGCATCGTCGCCGCGGCGCGGGCGTGAGCCGCCCGGCACCGCGCGGGTGAGGAAAGCGGGAAGGGGCCGCATGGCCCCCTCCCGACCTCCCCCGGGACTGGGACGCAGCGCCGATCCACCCATCCCCTCTCCCTCGACGAGGGGGAGGGTTAGGGTGCGGGGTCTATTTGCCTACGCTAAGCCACCGAGTAGCCAAGCGCGACCGCAAATCCTACCCCAACCGGTTCCATTCTAACTAGCAAAGCGCTAACTTCATTCCGTTGCTCAACCCGCGGGCGCCGGTCGCGGACCTCTGCTGAGCATTCTTGCAGGGGGACAGATGATGACGAAGGCTACGGGCGCAAAGATCAGAAACCCGATCAGGCCGTCTGCCAATATATATCCGACGACGAAATCCGTGCCGATTCGGTCCGGACAGGGCGACTTGATTGCTCGGCAACGCCGGTATCATATGCCATCGCGGCTAGATCGAATCGATACTAGGCAACGCGCAATGCGCAGTCGAGTTGGGCGGCATGGCCGCATTGATCGCGGACTTCGTGCGGCACTTTGCGCCATATCCCAGACCCGAGTCTCTGGATCGGGCGAGACTGCGCACGACTCCCATGACGCCGGACTACCCCGTGAAGCGCAAGGAGTTGTACCATTCCGGCTGGAGCTTGACCACGCCGACTACCGGCGTCGATCCCTTCAAGCAGACGTGGTGTGGCCGGCCGACGATCACACGGTGAGTGCTGGTCGAGGTAAGTGGCAAGCTGACCACGCGCCCAATCAATTTTTAGCCCGAAAAATACGGAGAAGCGAAAATGCGTAGCGACGCTGATATATCAGCACAGATTGATCAACATCTTGCGTGCCCGATCGGGATTTGGTTATTGGGCGCTGGGTCCAGTGCTAGCGCGAATATACCCTTAATGTTCGCTCTAACGGATCGTGTTGTCAGTTTGATAAAAGATCATCCACTGTTTGATATTGTAACAGCTCTCCTAGAAGGCCTACCGGAGCGGAGTCATATCGAACACGTCTTAAGTCATCTTGGCGACTACGCCGCTATCGCAGAGCGATCTCGACGACAGGCGGTACAGGTAGGAAGCCGCGTCTGTACGGCGGCGGATCTGGCTGAGCTGCACAGTGAAATTGTCAAGCATATTGCCGAAACTATACGCTGGGGCTTCCGTGCTGCATCAAAGACAGAGGAAGAGAGCTGTGGCAAATCTGGCGAATCGATCGTAAAAATCGACCAGCATTTAGCCTTCGTGAATGCGTTGTTCGGAGCAGCCCAAGCAGGAGTACAGGATCGTCGTCGGGCGATCCATATACTTACAACAAACTATGATACTCTTCTCGAGGATGCGTTGGCACTCGCCGGTATACCGTACTGGGATGGTTTCAGCGGCGGAGCGGTTGCCTATCGAAGTCATCGCTTTGGGCAAGAGGCTCCGCAATCAGGCTTCCGAGCAAATGTTGTCAAGCTTCATGGATCGATCGACTGGCATTTATCAGAAGATGGACAGGTCTGGCGGGTTCGAGATAGGGATTCGTACCCTGACAAAGGTGCCAAGGTCCTTATATATCCGCAGGCAACCAAGTATATCGCTACGCAGCAAGATCCATTTGCAGCACAATTCGAATTAATGCGTCGCGCCTTGATAGTAACTCAAGATAATACACTTGCGATATGTGGCTATAGCTTCGGTGATGAGCATATCAATCAGGAGATCGCGACATCTATGGATCGCCGTGACAGCCGAACCACATTAATTGCCTTCGCCTCTGGTGCGTCGGGGCTCCCGGAGTGCCTTGAAAGATGGCGAACAGGCGTGTGGGGTAATCGAGTTTATGTACTTACCTCCCGAGGAATTTACGCAGATAGAGGAGGCCCCTATATCGAACCAACATTGAGGGAAGAACACAGTTGGTGGACATTTCAGGGTGTTACTATGTTACTACGCGACGGATTGCCTGGAGGTCGGTTATGAGCAACTTTGATGCAGTGGCCGACTTGAGAATCGGACATATTGTTGAGGTCTCTGGTTCAACCGTTAAGATAGAATTGGATGTAGAACTTTCGGAACTCACGCGTAGTTATGACGGCCGCGTGTATCCAATTGGCCAGATTGGCAGCGTTGTTAAAATTCATTTCGGACGACGTATTGTGTTTGGCTTTGTCACATTGCTCAGGATGAGATCGGAGGAGGTGGGCACCCAAGTGCAGCGGGAGGCATCGATTGATCCAGATCAGCGCGTAATGGAGGTGGAGCTTTTTGCAGAGGGTCTGTGGAGCGCAGGGGAGAGACGACTGACCTTCACTCGTGGGGTTATGACATATCCGTTGCCACGGCAGACGGTTTATCTGCTCACCCGTGAGGAGGCTCGTTTGCTCTACGGGGCGGCGGAGCAGCAGCGTCCCGACGGAGTTGATCCCCTTGTGCCATTTGCCTCGTACGTTGGCGCAGATGGCGCGGTCTGTCGGGCTAATATTGACAAAATGTTCGGCCTCCATTGCGCCATCGTCGGCTCAACTGGCTCCGGGAAATCGGGCGCTGTCGCGGCCATTCTACATGGTGTGTTAGATCATCGTCCCCTGCCGGACAAACCTTGCAAGCCTAGGATCGTCGTGATCGATCCGCATGGAGAGTATGGACCGGCGTTCGGCGGCCGAGCGACGGTCCATCGAGCTTACGATCCGATCGGAACCGAGGAGACCACCGGGAAGCCAATTCGCTTGCCCTATTGGTTACTAATATCCCATAAATATACCTGACAAATGGTTCTCGGCCAGCTATGCTT
>JAPJRA010000360.1 GCA_030824835.1 Geminicoccaceae bacterium
ACCTTGGCGGTGTTGATCACCGCGCCGATGCCGGTGGTGACGCCGCAGCCGATGTAGCAGACCTTGTCGAACGGGGCGTCCTCGCGGATCTTGGCCAGGGCGATCTCGGGCACCACGGTGAACTGGGCGAAGGTCGAGGTGCCCATGTAGTGGCGGACAGGCTCACCGCCGAGGCTGAAGCGGCTGGTGCCGTCGGGCATCAGGCCCTGGCCCTGCGTCGAGCGGATCGCCTGGCAGAGATTGGTCTTCTGCGACAGGCAGTACTCGCACTGCCGGCATTCCGGCGTGTAGAGCGGGATGACGTGGTCGCCCTTCTTCAGGCTGGTGACGTTCTTGCCGACGTCGACCACGATGCCGGCGCCCTCGTGGCCGAGGATCGCTGGGAAGATGCCCTCGGGGTCGTCGCCCGATAGCGTGAACCAGTCGGTGTGGCACAGGCCCGTGGCCTTGATCTCGACCAGCACCTCGCCTTCCCTGGGGCCGTCCAGCCTGACGGTCTCGATCGACAAAGGCTTGCCCGGGGCCAGGGCAACGGCGGCTCTCACGTCCATGACGGCATCTCCTCCCAAACGCTGGCCCCTGACCTAGCGGCGGCGGGGGCCGACGTAAACCGGGCCGCTGCCGATGGCAGCATCGGCAGCGGCGATCGCGGGAGGGAGGTAGCTCAGGCGGCCGCGGCCGCGGCTGCGCTGGTCCGACGCCGGAACTGGGTGGTCCTGATCATCTCGCGGATGCGGGGCTGGATCTCGGTCCGCCAGCGGGTGCCGTTGAACACGCCGTAATGGCCGACGCCGGGCTGGACATAGTGGGTGTGCAGCGGGGGCGGCAGCTTGCGGCAGAGATCGTGCGCGGCCTCGGTCTGGCCCAGCCCGCAAATGTCGTCCTTCTCGCCCTCGATCGTCATCAGCGCGATGTCGGTGATGGCGTCGCAGTCGACGAGCTGGCCGCGGTGGGTCATGGTCCGCTCGGGCAGCGCGTGCTCCTGGAACGCGGTGCGGATGGTCTGCAGGAAGAACTCGGCCGGCAGGTCCATGACCGAGAGATATTCCTCATAGAAGGCGCGGTGCTGCTGGACCGAATCGCAATCGCCCTTGACCAGGTTCGCATAGAGCGTCTTGTGCGCCTCGACATGGCGCTCGAGGTTCATCTGCATGAAGCCGGTGAGCTGGATGAAGCCCGGATAGACCCGGCGCATGACGCCCGGATTGGGCCACGGCACATGATCGATCACGTTGCGCTCGAACCAGGCGAGGTCGCGCGACTGCGCCAGCTCGTTGACCTTGGTCGGGTTGCGGCGGGTGTCGATCGGGCCGCCCATCAGCGTGAGCGAGGCCGGCCGGCAGGGGTCGTCCGCCGCGGCCATCAGGGCGGCCGCCGCCAGCACCGGCACCGCCGGCTGGCAGACCGCGATGACGTGGGTGTTGGTGCCGATGTAGCGGATGCAGTCGATGATGTGGTCGATATAGTCGTCGAGATCGAACGAACCCATCACCGCCGGGACGTCGCGGGCGTCGCGCCAGTCGGTGATGTAGAGATTATGCTCCTGGATCATGGCGGCGACGGTGCCGCGCAGCAGCGTGGCGTGGTGGCCGGACATCGGCGCCACCACCAGCACCTTGGGGTCGTAGCGCTTGCCGACGACCTTCTCGTCGCGGTCGAAATGAAGCAGGTCGCAGAATGGCGTGCTCTTGACGATCTCCTCGCGCACCGGCACCGGCAATCCCACGACCGAGGTCTCGGTGAGGCCCCAGGCGGGCTTGCCGTAGCGGCGGGTCAGCGATTCGAACACCTCGCAGGACGCCGCCACCTTGCGCCCGATCTCGGTGTGGGCCAGCGGATTGAACGGGTTCGAGCAGGCGCGCTGCAACCACTGCGTCTGCGCTCGCCACGGCCGGAGCAACGTATGGGCGAGCTCGTAGGTTTGATACTTCATGCGGCCAATCCAACTCTAAGCACGGCCAGTCCAACTCGTACGCTCGATTCGGGAAGCCTTATCAGGCTGTAAAGAGACAAGACAGGCGCATCATCACCGCAGCGTCGCTGCGTCGCGCACCATGTGCGTACCGGGCGGGCCGGCACGGGCGGTCCGTGACACCTGCCGCATGGCTTGGCGGTGAAGCATGGGGTGCATGATCTCGTCGTTGCGATGGCGCATTCATGAAACACAAATGGTTGAAGGCCGGTTCCCGACAGGCGCGCGGCGAGCCCCTGCCGGCTGGCCACCGCCGAGCGAATTCTGCTGGTGCCCGGCGCCATCCCGCAAGCGGCAAAGCGGCACAGGGTGCGGGGCGGCTGCAGGTGGAGAGCGACGGGGGCAGATGGCTGTGGGCGGCGCAGCGCTCGGGCCGCGAGACCCTTGCGGGTATGCCACCGGGTCGGGGGTGGCCGACGGCTCGGTGACGGCCGCCACCGCAACCAGGCCGTGTCGCCAAACCCCTGAGCGGCTCGTGGAGCGGCGTCGGGAGAGATTGCCCACCTTTGCTTCCGGTCTGGACCTTGCGCGGAGAGCGCGTCGCTGTCTGGCACTTTCGAGTTTGGCGACACGGCCTAGTCTCCTGGCGGCTTAGAACGCTTACCCGGGCGAACATAATTGAACGGGCAATGTGCAAGTCTGACAGTTTGTCAGATTGCCATGAGGGCTTAAGTTGACAGCGCAGATGATGCTGGACTGAGAGACAATTGTTACAAGAACTGGCGGTTCAAGACGACCATACCACTACCAAATTACGTTGATCATCAAGCCATTGATCAACAATAGTTCAGAATTCAGCACTACTTGATCCTCCAATTGGATCTGATTCGCTTTGCCTTCTGTTAAAGGAGTTGAGTACATGCCTGTCGATGGCGCCCTTGTTCAGATTTACGTGACTTATCGCGGTTCTGTTTCCGATCGCTTCGACCGTGAAGTTTACGTAAGCCAGCACCTCTCCTTGGTGATGTCTTTGTGGGAGCAATACGGGCTCGAAAGCGCCCGCGCATTTTTCCCGGCAGACGACGCGGACGGCACCTTGGCGATTTGCGAATGCCGCTTCCGCGACGAAGCTGCGGTGGGCGCGGCGTTCTCCTCCGAAGAGGCTCCCAAGGTGATGGCAGACGTCGCCTTGTTCACGGATCTCACGCCCAATCGCTTCCGGGCGATTCCTCTCTAAAGCAAGCGAGCGTGCTGATCTGAAACCGGAAACCACGACCGCTCATCCCGCGCGCTGCCGCTTCGAGACGGCGTTCGGTCACGGCGGACTTCAAGACCTCACCCAAATTCAGCAGGCAGGACATGCAGATAGGATTCATCGGCCTTGGCAGCATGGGCACAGGCATCGCCTGCAACCTTGTCAAGGCCGGCCACGACGTAAGGGCCTGGAACCGCACCGCCGTTGCACCGGACACCGTGCCCGGAATGACGCTGCTCGACCACGCAGCCGACGCTTTTCAGACGGAGGTGGTTTTTACCATGTTGTCGGATGACGCGGTGATCCGTGAGGTCATTATCGAGCCGGCCCTGCTGAAGCATGCTCGTCCGGGCCTCATCCACATCGTGACGTCAACGATCTCGGTCGCCTTCGCCAGCGAACTCGATCGACTGCATGAGTCGGCAGGTTTGGGCTATGTGTCGGCACCGGTTCTAGGGCGCCCGAACGTCGCGGCCCAGGGCCAATTGAATATGCTGGTCGGCGGCAAGGCCGAGGTCGTCGCCGCTATCGAGCCTCTACTGGCCCCGCTCAGCAAGAAGGTATGGAAGCTCGGCGAGGTTCCGGCTCAGGCGAACGCTGCCAAGCTCGCGGCCAACATGATGATCGCCATGGCAATCGAGGCGATGGCCGAAGGCGTCGCCCTGACCGAAAGCGTCGGTCTCGACCGCAACCGCTTCTTCCCATTGATACTAGGCACGCTCTTCGCCGGGCGCACCTATGAGAGCTACAGCGCCCAGATCGCCGAAGGCGCTTTCGAGCCCGGCTTCAAGGCTAAGCTCGGCCTCAAGGACCTGCGGCTCGCGACCGAGGCTGGCAGCGCGACAGGGCGCAGCTTGCCGATGCTCGACGCAGTACGGGAACGGCTCGGCGAAGCGGTTTCCTCCGGGTTGGGCGAGAAGGACTGGTCGATCATGGCTGACATCACCGTCCGAGGTGGCGACCGCTCGTCGCCGCTCGCCTCGCCATAGGAGAAACATCAATGAAGACCTGGCTCATCACCGGCTGCTCCACGGGCTTCGGCAAGCGTCTCGCGCTGGCCGCGGCGAAGCGGGGCGATCAGGTTGTCGCGACGGCCCGGAATCCCGTCACGTTGGCGGACATGGCCGCCGCGTACGAAGGCCGCATGATCGCACTGCCACTCGACGTGACCGATCCCGCGTCCGCCGCCGCCGCCGTCGAGAAGGCGGTGGAGGCTTTCGGCGGCCTGGACATCCTCGTCAACAATGCCGGCCATGGCCTGTTCGGCGCGATCGAGGAGGGCACGCCCGAAGAGTATCGCCCGATGTTCGAGGTGAATGTCTTCGGTCTCATCGAGACGACCAGAGCAGCGCTGCCTGCCCTGCGCAGAACGGGTGGTGTGATCGTCAACCTCTCGTCGGGCGCGGGCATCGCCGGGTCCGGTGGCGGCGGCTACTACAACGCCGCGAAGTTCGCGATCGAAGGACTGTCCGAAGCGCTTTCGGATGAGCTGGCGCCGTTCGGCATCCGGGTGGTGATCGTCGAACCCGGCCCGTTCCGCACCGAATTTCTCGGGCGGTCGATCACCATGGCCGCGAGGGAGATGCCCGAATATGCTGCAAGCTCGCGCCGCCGCTATCGTGAGACGAACGATGGCAGACAGGCTGGCGATCCCGACAAGGCGGTGGCCGTCATCCTGCAAGCGGTCGATGCGGAGCAGCCTCCGCTGCACCTTCCGCTCGGCCCGGTCGCCTATGCGCTCAAGCTGCGGCAGTCCCATCTGCTGCCCATTGGCGCCAGT
>JAPJRA010000361.1:0-4518 GCA_030824835.1 Geminicoccaceae bacterium
GCTGGTGATCGTGCTGCTCGGTGCGGTGTTGACGCTGACCAGCCCCTATTTCCTGACGCTTTCCAACGCTGTCGACCTGATCGAGAGCTACTCGGTCACCGCCGTCCTGGCGCTAGGCGTGTTTGTCGTCCTGGTGGCCGGCGGCATCGACATCTCGTTTGCCGCCACCGCCTCCGTGGCACAATACGCCGTGGCGTATGTCGCCACCGCCTGGGGGCTGCCGGCTCCGCTCTGCATCGCGCTCGGCCTTGCGGTCGGCTTGGCGCTCGGATGTCTGAATGCGGCGCTGATCCATTATCTGCGTGTCGCGTCGATCATCATCACCATCGCCACGATGAGCGTCTATTTCGCGCTGCTGATGTGGGTCACCGGCGGCAAGTCGATCTACAACCTGCCCGACTGGTGGTCGTCGCGCGTCGTGTTGTTCCAGACCGAGACCGCCAACGGCGACCTGGTGCGCATCACCCTGCCGATCCTGGTGGCGGCCGTGGCGGCCCTGCTCACCTGGTTGCTGATGACTCGCAGCTCGGCAGGCCGCCAGCTCACGGCCATGGGCGGCAACCCGGAAGCGGCCCGTCGGCTCGGCATCGACATCGCCGTGATGCACTTCCTCGCCTACGGCTATCTCGGTCTGATGGCCGGTCTCGCCGGCCTGTTGCAGGCCCACCGGGTTGGTGAGGCCGTCCCCAACGCAATGTACGGCAACGAGCTCAACGTCCTGGCGGCGGCGGTCCTGGGCGGTGCCAGCCTCACCGGCGGTATCGGCAGCGTCGGCGGTGTCCTGCTCGGAATCCTGCTGCTGGCCATGCTGCAGAACGGGCTCAATCTGCTGGGCGTCTCGCCCTATTTCTTCCAGATCGTGATTGGCCTCGTCATCCTGATCTCGACCTCGATCACTGGCCTCTCCAACCGGACAAGGCGCCGGGACCGGCGGGTCCCTGCATGAGCGCCTGGCTTGCACGGACTCCTTCACCGCGCCGGCTCGGCCTTCCCGGCAACAGCGGCGGTCTAATCGGGCTGCTGGTGGCCCTGGTCGTTTTATTCGCTCTCCTGCTGCCGGAACGCTTCCCGACCTTCGGCACCGCCCAGTCGATGATGTTCCAGCTGCCCGAGCTGGGCCTGCTGGCGTTGGCCATGGTGATCCCGCTGATTTCCGGTGGCCTGAATCTTGCCATCATCGCCACCACCAATCAGTGCGCGCTGCTGATGGCGTGGATCATGCACAGCTACATCCCTGTCGACGCCGGTGCGCCGGAGGTGGCGTTGATCGTCGCGGCGGCCCTGCTGGCGGGCCTCGTGCTGTGCACCGCGATCGGCCTCGTCACCGGATTTCTGGTGGCCAGCATGGGGGTTCATCCGATCCTGGTGACGCTCGGCACCAAGTCGGTGATCGACGGCGTGTCGATCTGGCTGAGCCGCGGCACGGTCGTCTCCGGCCTGCCGGATTCCTTTCAGTGGCTGGGCAATGGTGTCGTCCTGGGTGTGCCGGTGCCGTTCCTGGTTCTACTGGTCGCCGCCATCGGCGTCGGACTGATCCTCAGCCGCACCTCGTTCGGTATTTCCGTCTACATGTTGGGCTCTAATCTCGAGGCCACGCGCTATTCCGGTGTGGACACGAAGCGCGTGCTGATCGGCGTCTACACCCTTTCCAGCGTGCTCTGTTTCGTCGCCGCCTGCCTCATGCTGGCCCGCTTCAACTCAGCCAGCGCCGGCTACGCGCAGTCCTATCTGCTGATCACCATTCTCGCCGCCGTGCTGGGCGGGATCGACCCGTTCGGTGGCTTTGGCCAGATCTCCGGTCTGCTGCTGGCCCTGATCGTGCTGCAGGTGATCTCCTCCGGCTGCAACCTGCTCGGCCTGAGCCAGCATCTGACGCTGGCGATCTGGGGCCTGACCCTCATCGCTGTGATGGGTACCAAATTCCTTCTCGCCCCCTGGCTCACCGAGCGCTGGGCGGCAACGCACGGCATTACACAGAAAGGGATCGGACAATGAGCAAACTCGGCGTGCATGCATTGGTCTGGGTCGGCGGCTGGTCCGAAGCCGAATGCACCAAGGCGATCAGCAACACGGCCGAGTTGGGCTACGATTTCATCGAGATTCCGCTCTTGAACCCGTATGGCTTCCCGGTCGAGTTCACGCGCGCTCGGCTCGAGGAGCACAAGCTCGGTGCCACGGCCTCCCTGGGCCTGTCCGCGGCGACCGACATCTCGAGCGACGACCCCGAGGCGGTGCGGCGCGGCGAGGATCTGCTGAACACCGCCGTCTCGATCGTGCGCGACCTCGGCTCGAAGCATTTCTGTGGCGTGATCTATTCCGCCCTGCAGAAATACATGCAGCCGAAGACCGAGCGCGGCGTTGCCCAGATCGTCGAGGTGTTGCGCCGGGTTTCGGAAAAGGCGGCAGCATCGGGCATCACGGTCGGTGTCGAGGTGGTCAACCGCTACGAGACCAACATCTGCAATACCGCGGCCGAGTGCGTGGCGCTGCTCGATCGCATCGACCTGCCCAACGTCAAGGCCCACATCGACACCTACCACATGAACATCGAGGAAGGCTTCGTCAGCAAGGCGATCGAGCAGTGCGGCGACCGGATCGGCTATTTCCACATCGGCGAGAGCCATCGCGGCTATCTCGGCACCGGCACGGTCGACTTCACCGCAGTCTTCCGCAGCTTAGCACGAATCGGCTATGATGGCCCGATCGCCTTCGAATCCTTCTCGTCGGCGGTGGTCGATCCGGTCCTGTCCAACATGCTGGGTGTCTGGCGAAATCTCTGGTCCGACAGCTATGATCTGGCCCGTCACGCCAAGGCGTTCATGGAAGCGCAGCAGGTGGCGGCCGCACATGCGGTGGCGCATGAATAGCCGATCACAGCCATGACCTATCTCGGGATCGATATCGGTACCTCGGCGGTCAAGGCCGTCCTGGTCGACGGCGAGCAACGCCTGCTGGCGGAAGCCGAGGTGCCGCTTTCGATCTCACGCCCGCATCCACTCTGGGCGGAGCAGGAGCCCGACGCTTGGTGGGAAGCCAGCCGCGAGGCCTTGGCGGCATTGCGTGCCACGGCACCAGCGGCCTTGGCCGCAACGCAGGCGATCGGCCTCTCCGGTCAGATGCACGGCGCGGTGGTCCTCGACGCAGCGGATCGACCCTTGCGCCCGGCGATCCTGTGGAACGACGGGCGGGCCCAGGCCGAGTGCCGCGTGCTCATGGATCGTGTCCCCGACCTCGGCCGCATCGCCGGCATTCCCGCCATGCCGAGCTTCACAGCGCCGAAGCTGCTCTGGCTGGCCGAGCATGAGCCGGATCTGTTCGGCCGCATCGCCCGCGTGCTGCTGCCCAAGGATTACGTGGCGCTGCAGCTGACCGGTGATCATGTGACCGACCCCTGCGATGCCGCGGGCTCGCTGTGGCTCGACGAGGCCGCCCGGGCGTGGTCGCCCGAGATCCTGGCGGCCACCGGCCTGACCATGGCGCAGATGCCGCGCATCGTCGAAGGCACGATGCCGGCCGCGACGCTGCGCCCAGGCATCGCTGCCGAACTCGGGCTGCCGCCCGGCATCCCGCTGGCGGGTGGCGCCGGCGACGCCGCTGCCGGTGCCATCGGCATCGGGGCCATCGACGACGGCGACGGCTTCGTCTCCCTGGGCACCTCCGCCCAATACTTCGTCACCACCGGCACCTACCGGCCCTACCCCCAGCGCCTGATTCACGCCTACTGCCACGGCCTGCCGGAGCGCTGGTTCCAGAGTGCTGCTCTGCTCAACGGCGCCAGCTGCGTCGGCTGGGCCGCCCGACTGCTCGGTGAGCCCGATATTCCGGCCCTTCTCGCCCGCGTCGAGGCCGACTGGCGCGGCCCGTCGCGCATCCTGTTCCTGCCCTACCTCGCCGGCGAGCGCACGCCTCACGATGACCCCCGCGCGCGCGGGGTCCTGTTCGGCCTCGACGCCGACAGCTCCGCCACGGATGTCATGCAGGCCGTTCTTGAAGGAGTGGCCTTCTCGTTGGCCGAGGCTCAAGATTGCCTTGCGGAAGCCGGCACTGACGTCCCCGCACCCGCCGCCATCGGCGGCGGCGCGCGCAGCCCGTTCTGGATGCGCCTGTTCGCCACCATCCTGGACCGACCGGTCACCCTCTATGCCGGGGCCGCCAAGGGCCCGGCCTTCGGCGCCGCCCGGCTGGCGCGGCTGGCCGCCACCGGCGAGCCAGTGGCCGACGTCTGCCGCAAGCCCGAGATCGCGGCCGTCCTGGCACCGGATTACGACCTGGTCGCAGCCTACGCCGATCGTGGGCAGCGCTTCCGCAGCCTCTATCGTGCACTCCGGCCGGAGTTCGCGGCCTCAGGGACCTGAGGCCGACGCTCTGCCGTCCGTCCGTCGGGCAGGTTCTCGAACAGATCGGGTGTCGGTTCGATGGCACCTTCGATTTCCAGCAGGCGGAGCTTCGTTCGTGCGCCGCCCGTCGCGGAGAAGCCACCGAGCTTGCCGCCGGCAGCGACGACACGGTGGCAAGGGA
>JAPJRA010000361.1:4528-4940 GCA_030824835.1 Geminicoccaceae bacterium
GCGCCGCGCACCAGCTGTGGATGGTCTCGACGGGCGAGCCGAGCGTGTTGATCCCGACCGCGCTGCGCGACGGCGGCCGGATGACCGTTGGCTAGATACGTCGATCCGACCGGCACGAAGTTCTGGAGCATCGAGCGCGCGGGCGCGACGATCGTTCGCACGAGCGGCAAGCTCGGTGGCAAGGGATGACCAGAGGGAACGGGTTGCGGCCCAGCGCTCGGCCGACCTCGCGCGCGGCACCGGGCATGCCGAGGCGCGCCGCGATCTCGCCATAGGTCAGCGTTCGCCCGGGTGGGATCGCGCGGGTGATCTCGTAGACCCGGCGATGGAACTCCGGCACGCGCCGCAAGTCGATCTCGACGCGCGTAAGGTCGACGCGCTCACCCCGTAGCAGCGCCGTGACGCACTCGAT
>JAPJRA010000362.1 GCA_030824835.1 Geminicoccaceae bacterium
ACGAGATGATGGCTGCCGACGGGTCCATCCGCCCGCATTGGCAGCGGTTCGTCGAGGGCTTCAACACCCTCGGGCCGGACGGTCGCACCGCTGCCAGCGACAGCACCCGTCGTTTGCTGCGCGAGAGCGGCATCGCCTTCAACGTCTATGCCGACCCGGACGATCGCCAGCATGCCTGGCGCCTCGACCTTGTGCCGGTCCTGGTGCCGGATCAGGAGTGGGATCGACTGTCGCAGGCGGTCGTCCAGCGCGCGCGTCTGATCGATGCCGTGCTTGGCGACCTGCACGGGCGGCAGAGCCTGCTTCTCGATGGCAGCCTGCCGCCGTCGATGATCCTGGGGAGCCCGGGTTATGTTCGGACCAGCGTGGACCGCAACGGCGGCCCGCGCCGGTTTTTATACAACTATGCCTGCGACATCGCCCGCAACGCCGAGGGCGAATGGGTAATTCTCGGCGACCAGACCGACACCGCTATCGGCAACGGCTACGTGCTCGCCAGCCGCGTTGCGTTGAGCCATGGCTTGGCGGGCCTCTTCCGGGACTGCAACACCAAGCGGCTCGCCCGCTATTTCCTGAGCCTGCAGGAGAGCTTTCAGGCGATCTGCGGTCGGGATGACGGGCGCATTGTCCTGCTGAGCCCAGGCCCCGAAAGCCCGTCCTATTTCAGCCATGCCTATCTTTCCCGCTACCTCGGCTACACCGCGGTCCAGAGCGGCGACCTTACCGTTCGCGACAACAACCTGTATCTGAAGACCCTGGACGGCCTGCAGCGGGTCTATCTCGTCGTCTGCAAGCAGCCCGGCCATCTGATGGATCCGCTCCATCTTCCCGGCAGCGGCATGGCCGGCATCCCCGGGCTGGTGCAGGCGGCGCGTAGCGACAACGTCGCCATGGTCAATCGCTTGGGCAGCGGTGTCATTCAGAACCATTCCCTGGCCCCGTTCGCCGCCGGGCTGTTCCGCCGGGTCCTGGGCGAGGAGCCGATACTGCGCGACATCCGCACGCTCTGGCTCGGCGAGGAGCGGAACCGGGCCACCGCCCTGGCCGACGTAGAGCGCTGGGTGACCGTCGAGGCGGCCGCACGTAATGACCCGGGCGAGCCGTCGCGGATGATCGGTGGGCAATCGCTCGATGCGGAGGCGCGGCGCGTTCTCGAGAGACGTTTGGCGCTCGACGGGCATCGGTGGGTCGCCATCGAGCCGATGCGGCTCGCCACCACCCCGTCCTTCGACGGCACCAAGCTGGTGCCCACGCCCTATGCGCTGCGGGTCTATGCCGTGGTTTCGGAGAACGGCTATCATGTGCTGCCGGGCGGGCTGGTCCGCCTCGCCGGTCAACCGACGGCCGCCACCTTGCCGAACGGGTTCGGCAGCAAGGATCTGTGGATCACCTCGACCGAGCCCGAGAGCCAGCCGCCCAGCATCCTCCGCACGACGATGCAGGAGGTGCATCTGCGGCGGACGGGCCGCGATCTGCTGAGCCGCACGACCGACAACCTATTCTGGCTGGGCCGCTACAGCGAACGCGCCGAAGCGATCATGCGCCTGCTGCGCAGCGTGCTCGCGCGCTTTCTCGAGGACGGGCGCCCGGACAACAACCCGGCGGTCCTGCAACGCCTGCTGCGTCTGGTCGTGAGCAAGGGACCGGACATGCCGCTGATGCAGGAGAAGCCGGGCTGGGACGGCGTCGAGGAGCTGGCGAGCCTGCTGATGTTCGCCTCGCGGGCCTATGGCCTGCGGGACACTCTCGACGAGGTGCACCGAACCGCCACGCTGGTCCGCGACCAGATCAGCCATGACGCGTGGCGTATGCTGAGTGCGCTGCACATCGACCGGCGCTGGCGGCAGCCGAAGCGGGGCGGGCTCACATGGCCGCTGCTCGAGCTGCTCGACGACGGCATTCGCTCGCTCAACGCTTTCAGCGGCACCGAGGCGGAGAACATGACCCGCAATTATGCGTGGCGGTTCCTGCAGATCGGCCGCCGCATCGAGCGCGCCCGCCTGCTGGCGGAACTGACCCGCGAGCTGGTCGTGGAGAATCCGGCGCCCGAAAGCGACGGCAGCCTGCGGCTGCTGCTGGAGCTGGGCGACAGCTACATGACCTACCGCTCGCGCTACCTGATGACCGCGCTCAAGGCACCCGTGCTCGATCTGCTTCTCCTGGACGAATCCAATCCACGCGGCGTCGCGTTCCAGCTGCGCGAGCTCGACGCCCACTTCGCGCTGCTGCCTAGCGAAGGCCCGCATCGCAGCCCCGGTCAGCGCCTGATCCTCAAGCTGCTGACCCGGCTGCGCCTGCTCGAGGTAGGCGATCTCTGCCAGATCGACACGTGGGGTCGCCTGGGCAACCTCGAGGCTTTGCTGCAGGAGCTCACCGTCGGCTTGCCCGAGCTTTCCAACGTAATCAGCCGCAGCTATTTCGCCCATGCGGAGACCCCGGTCGTGACCCAGGCCATGCGGCGGCGAGACGAGCCGTGATCTACGAGGTCTCCCATCGAACGGTCTACGACTACAATGTGCCGGTCTCGATCTCGCACCATCTGCTACATCTGACGCCACGCAACGCGGCGTTCCAGACATGCCGCGACTCCGCCGTCGAGATCTCGCCGGCACCGACGGTGCGGGCGCCCGGCGTCGATTATTTCGGCAACCCGACCACGTTCGTGACCATCCAGCATTCACATGTTGAGCTGGTGCTGCACGCGCTCAGCATCATCGAGGTGACCGAACGGGAGATTCCCGAGGCAGCCGCCACCCCGACCTGGGAAGCGGTGCGCGACGGTGTCCTCGACGCCCGCACGGCAGGAGGTCTGCAGGCGCTCGAGTTCACCTTCGCCTCGCCCTACGTGCCTCTTCCGTCCCAGATCCGCGACTATGCGCGACGCTCCTTCCCCACCGGCCGGCCGATCCTGGCCGGCGCCCGCGAGCTTACCCATCGGATCTTCACGGACTTCAAGTACGATCCCAAGGCCACGACCGTGGGCACCAGCGTGGCCGAATCGTTCGCCAAGCGCCGTGGCGTCTGCCAGGATTTTGCCCACATCCAGCTGGCGTGCCTGCGCGCGCTGGGCTTGCCGGCCCGCTATGTCAGCGGCTACCTCCTCACGCACCCCCCGGAAGGCAAGGAGCGTCTCGTCGGTGCCGACGCGTCGCATGCTTGGCTCTCGGTCTGGATTCCGGGGCACGACTGGGTCGATCTCGACCCGACGAACGACGTTATCCCCGGCAGGGAACATATCACGGTCGGCTGGGGTCGCGACTATGGTGACGTCAGCCCGGTAAGCGGGGTCATGTTCGGCGGCGGCGACCACGACGTCTCAGTCTCCGTGGATGTCGTCGCCGCGGGATGAGCGCGGTCACGCGCTTGCCTTGGCGCGATGCCATGGTGGTGCAGCTTATCGAGCGGAAAAGGCATGAGTTTACGCAGCCTGCGGCACCTGTTCGAGCCAAAGCGGCTGCTTTGGGTGGGCCCCGTCGACACGGCGGCCCCCTGGGCGGAGCTGGCTGAGAACAATCTCTGGGACGCTGGGTTCAAGGGTCCGATCCATGCCCTGCGCAGCACGGGCAGGGCTCCCGAGGAAACAAGGATTGCGAGCCTGGCGGATCTCTCGAAAGGAGAGACCTTTCTTGCCGTGGTCTGTCTGCCGCAAGCCGATCCGGTCGGTTTGCTGGAGGGGCTTGCCGCCTCGGGGTGCCGGGCCGCCGTGATCATCGGTGGTGGAACGGGTACGGTCACCCTGAGCGGCGAGCAGACCAAGGCCATGCGCGCCGCAGCCCGTCGGCTGGGTGTGCGTGTCGTCGGGCCCGATCGCGTTGGCGTGATCGTGCCCAGCCTGCGGCTCAATGCTGGCTCCGCGGCCGCCATCCCGCAACCGGGCAACATAGCCTTCGTCACCCAGTCCGATTCCATTGCGACCACCATGTTGGACTGGGCCGCCTCCCGCCGGATTGGGTTCTCGCGGCTCGTCTCCCTAGGTGACAGCGCCGACGTCGAGCTCGGCGATATCCTGGACTATCTGGCCATCGACCTCACCACCCGTGCTATCTTGATCCACCTCGAGGGGGTGGCCGATGCGCGGGCATTCATGTCGGCGGCGCGGGCGGCCGCGGGCACCAAGCCGGTCATCGTCATCAAGGCGGGCCGCCAGGTCGGGCTGGCACCGGGGCGCGGCCGGTCGGGCGGCTACCGGCTGCACCGTGACCGGGTTTACGATGCGGCTTTCACCCGGGCCGGTCTGGTGCGCGTCGAGACGCTTGAGGAGCTGTTTGCTGCTGCCGCCAGCCTCGGTGCCAACGCGGCGCGACAGGGCCACGACCAGCGGCACGGGCGTCTGGCCCTGCTGACCAACGGCAATGCTCCGGCGGAGTTTGCCGCCGACGTGCTGCTTGGCCGCGGCGGGACACTGGTTCGCCCGACCGCGGAGATCTACGAGAGGGTCAGCCGCGCCGTCGGCGAGACCGCCTCGCACGCCAGCTCCATCGACCTTGGCCTGGAGGCCACCGGCGAGGTCTATGCCAGGGCCCTCGACGTGCTGCTGGATACACCGGACATCGACGGCGTGCTCGTGATCCACGCCCCCGCGGCCGGTGTCGATCCGGCGGAAGTGGCGCAGGCCGTGGCCACGGCAGCCGATCGACGCAAGCCACGTCGGGCGCAGCGGCCGGTGCTGGCCGCCTGGCTCGGCGACTCGGGCCTCGAGCGGGCTCGCGGCCCGCTCGAGGCCGTGGCAATTCCCACCTTCGCCGCACCGGAGCCGGCGGTGCGGGCGTTCCTGCATCGCGTCACCTACGAGCGCAGCCAGTTCCTGCTGCATCAGGTGCCGTCCTCGCGTCCGGACGATACCAACGAGCGCCAAGCGGCGGCAACGGCGGTGATCGGTCCGGTTCTGGCGCAGGGTCGTCAGTCGCTGACCGAGGCAGAGGCCGTAAC
>JAPJRA010000363.1 GCA_030824835.1 Geminicoccaceae bacterium
GGGCTGTTCGCCGTCCCGGCCGACCGCCGCCACCATCCCACCCGTGAGGGGGATCAGCTCGGCAAGGCTGGTCGCAAAGACGCGGTGCGGATGGCCGGCGGCGGCGAACAGCCGCTCGAAGCGGCCGAGGCTGGCATCGATCACGATCGGCAGTGGCCGCAGGTGACCCACCGGCGCCACGCCGCCGATGGCGAAGCCAGTTACCTCACGGACCTTTGCCGCATCGCACCGCGTGGCCTCGCCCGTCTCGCCGACTGCCTTGGCCAGCGCTCCCAGGTCACCGCGCCGATCACCTGCGATCAGCGCCAGCACCGGCGTTCCGGCCACCTCGAACAGCACCGACTTGACGATGGCACCCACCGGCACAGCACAGGCTCGCGCGGCGTCCTCGGCCGTTCGCGCCGTATCCGCGAGGGTCACGATCCGATCGGTGATCCCGTGCGCCGCCAGAGCCGCCTCGACCCTGCGGACCGAGGCGCTGCCGCCGCTGCTCATGCCGGCAGCGGTATGGTGTGCCCAAACTTCGGCACGTCGTAGCCACGCTGCACGCCGGGGCGTGCGGCGAGCTCCTCGTACCACCGGCGGACGTTGGCGAATTCGGCGAGCTCGATCCCCTGCCACTCCCAGCGCGACAGCCATGGCCAGGTCGCGAAGTCGGCGATGCTGATGGCGTCGCCGGTGAGATAGGGCACCTCGCCCAGACGCCGGTCCATCACGCCATAGAGCCGCTTGGCCTCCGTCGAGAACCACGTTTCGGCGAATGGCGCCTTGCCAGGATTGAACTTCAAGAAGTAATGCGCCCGGCCCAGCATCGGGCCGACCCCGCCCATCTGGAACATCAGCCATTCCATCACCGAAAGCAGCTGTTTCGGGTCGGTCGGCATGAACTGCCCCGTCTTTTCGGCGAGGTAGATCAGGATGGCACCCGATTCGAACACGCTCCAGCCGTTGTCGCGGTCAACGATGGCCGGGATCTTGTTGTTAGGGCTGATTTTCAGGAATTCCGGTGCGAACTGCTGGTCCTTGCCGATGTCGACGGCATGGACCTCGTACGGCAGGCCGCATTCCTCCAGCATGATCGAGACCTTGCGGCCGTTTGGGGTGGACCATGTGTAGAGGTCGATCATGTCGGTGCGCCCTGCCGCTGGTTGCCAATGCCTGGATAGCGACTGGCGACGACGGCGCCAAGGGCCGGCTCAGAAGATCGAGAGTTTGGTGTAGCGCGTGAACAGCTCGAGCGCCGCGGTCCCGACATAGGAATTGCCGGACAGGTCGAGCTCGGGCGACCAGACACAGATGGTGAGCCGCTCGGGCACCACCGCGGCGATGCCTCCGCCTACCCCGCTCTTGGCCGGAAACCCCACGCGGTAGGCGAAGCTGCCGACGGAATCGTACATGCCGCAGGTGAGCATGAGCGCGTTGACACGCCGGGCCTGGCGGGCTGTCAGCACGCATTCGCCCAGTAGTGGCGAAGCGCCGCCCGCCGCCAGCGGCAGGAAGGCTCGGGCGAGATCATTGCAGCTCATCGACAGCGCGCAGATCCGGCAATAGGCGTCGAGCACCCGATCGACCGGATTGATCAGGGCGCCATGGCTCCTCATCAGGTGGGCCAGCGCTGCATTGACGTCGGCATGCTCCCGCTCGGACTGCGCCACCTCCGGATCGAAGTCGATGCTGTGGTTTTGGGCCAGCACGCGGACATAGTCGCGAACCCAAAGGTCCGGGTTCGGCCTTATCGACAGCAGAATGTCGACCACGACGAGCGCACCCGCATTGATGAACGGATTGCGTGGCACACCCTTCTCGTGCTCGAGCAGGATCAGCGAGTTGAACGGATCACCGGACGGCTCCTTGCCGACGCGGGTCCACACCTGATCGCCCACCGCGCTCAGCGCCAGCATCAGCGAGAAGACCTTGACGATGCTCTGGATCGAGAACAGCTCGTGGCCGTCGCCGATGACATGGTTGAGACCATCAACGGTCTGCAGGGCTATTCCGAGCTTGTTTGGGTCGATGCGCCCCAAGGCGGGGATGTAGTCCGCCACTTTGCCCTTTCCAAAGTAGGGCTGCGCCTCGACGTGGACCTCTTCGAGAACCGCCTGCAGATCCATGGGCCTAGCCAATCGCAAAAAGTGTGCGCGCCAGTGTTGGACCGGCGGGTCCCACTATAGGGAGGGCACCCTGGCCGAGTCAGGAGGCGCTTTGACCGCAGCCAAGGACCAGCTGCTGTGCCGCAGGCTTGAGATGCAGATTCGCTACGATCAGTCCGTGATAGCGCCGACGTCGAACGTACAGGCGACCTCGAAGCGCTCACCGGCTCGCAGCACACGCAGCCCCGGAGTACCCGGGAGATGATGGGCATCAACGGGATGGGATACGGGCTCGAGGCAGAAAAACGTGGCGGCCTCATTTGGCGAGTAGACGATGCAGGTGCCGAGTTCCGGCGTTGCCGCCAGCTTCAGCTGCAGATCGCGCTCGGGCCACCGCACGCGCGCCGTGCCGCTCCAACCCGAGAACCCATTGTTGATCCAGTCGGTCGGGAGCGGGCGCGGTCGGGCAAAATCCCACCGCGGCCGCTTGTCGATCGGAACCTTCCCAGCCGGCAGGTGATCGCTCGTCTCCAGCCAGACCTCGGCTGCCGGCAATTCGAGCAACATGCCCCGAGTGCGCGGCAACCAGGGATGAAAGCCCAGCCCATATGGGACGGGTACCGTGCCGTGATGCTGGATGGAAAGACGCATGGTCAGGCTGTGGCATGCCAAGGCATAGGTCAGCTCGGCACGGTAATCGAACGGCGGCTGCTCGTTGCTCTCCAGCGTCAGCTCGATCGCCGCGGCCGCATGCCGCTCGACCTGCCAGGGGCGGCGCCAGCCGTCACCGTGTATCGGGTAGGGCTCTCCAGGCCAGTTCGGCTGCAGGGACCAGAACCTCCCTCCAGCCTCGATTCCGCCGCCGGAAATGCGGTTCGACCAGGGCACCAGCGGATAGCAACCGAGAGCATTCGGGTCGTGTGTCGTACCATCCCACGGTCGAAAGATCGGCACGCCGCGCCAGTCCAACCGCGCGACCCCGCCACCGATATCCGGCGTGACGGCAACGTGCAGGTCGCCCAGGTCGAGATCCAGCGTCATTCCGGCACGGATACCCTGACGACCGCATCCTTACGCCGGGTGAGGTCCGGCAGCAGGTCGAGCCCGAGGCCGGGACCGGGCGGAGGGGCGATCATCCCGTCTTTGACCTGGGGCAGCGCCGTCACGAGCTCCCTGTACCAGCCGGTATAGAAGGCGCGGACGGATTCCTGGATGAGCGCATTGGGCGCGTTGCACGACAGGTGGGTCGACGCCGCCAGGACGACCGGGCCGGTGCAATCGTGCGGCGCCACCGGCAGGTGGTAGGCCTCGGCCATGGTGGCGATCTTCTTGGCCTCGGAGAGGCCGCCGCACCAGGACAGATCGAGCATGACGATGCCAGCGGCACGCGCCTCCAGCAGCTCGCGGAAGGACTGGCGGAACGCCAGGGTCTCCGAGGCGCAGACGGGGGCGCTACTGGCGGCGGCGTAGGTCTTGAGGTCGTCCAGCGCGTCCATCTTGATCGGGTCCTCGTGCCAGAACGTGTCGAACGGCTCCAGGGCACGGGCGATACGGATCGCGGCCAGCAGGTTCCACATGGAGTGGAACTCCACCATGATGTCCATCTTGTTGCCGACGGCATTGCGGATCTTGCGGAACGGCTCCAGGGCACGCTCCAGGTCGGGGCCGGAGATGTAATGCCCGCCGGAGGCCTCGGCCGCCGGATCGAACGGCCAGATCTTCATGCCGGTGATGCCCTGCTCCAGGAGCGAGAGCGCCACCTCGTCGGCCCGATACAAGAACCCTTCCAGGTCCTCGTAGGGGCCGGCCTTGTGGCCCAGGCCCCAGTTCTCGACCTGCTGCAGGCGCGTGTCGCGGATGTACTGGTAGCCGGCGCAGGTATTGTAGGTGCGGATGCGCTCGCGACTGCGGCCACCCAGGAGCTGGACGATCGGCTGATTGGTGGCCTTGCCCCAGAGGTCCCAAAGCGCGATGTCGACGGCCGAGGCGGCCCTGGTCTCGACGCCCGACGAGCGGAATCCCAGATAGCCGTAGAGTTTGGAGGCGATCAGGTCGATGGCATGGGCATCGGTGCCCAGGATGCGCGGCGCCACGATCTCATGCAGGAACGCTTCGACCGACGCCGCGGCCATGAAGGTCTCGCCCAGACCGTAGAGCCCATCCTCGCCGTGGACTCGGACCCATAGGATGTTGGGGAACTCGAGCAGCCGGATGGTCTCGAGCTTGCCGATCTTCATGCCTGGCCTCGTAATGGCGTCACGTGCTCAAGTTCGGTCTTGGCGCCCTCGATGATGTCGAGCATGGCGCGCTGGGCGCCTTCCGCGTCGCCGGCGCGCACGGCGTCGAATACCCGGTCATGCAGCGCCAAGCCCACGCTCATTGGGATCAGCGACCGGCGCTGAAGGCGGAAGGTCACTTCCAGCACGGCCGAGACGATGGCCCCCAGGCGGTCGACGAATGGATTGCCGGACGCGGCGAACACGGCGCGATGGAAGGCAAGGTCGGCGTGATAGTAGGCCAAGGGGTCGTCGATCGCGGCGTGCATGCCAGCCAACGCTGCTTCCAGGGCCGCGAGTTCCTCCGCACTGCGCCGCATCGCGGCGAGCCGCGCGGTGGTCGGCTCGATCATCTGCCGCAGCTCGACCAGATGACCGATCAGCTCGGGTGATGGGCCCGACGCCGCTTGCCAGGCCAGCACGTCGGGGTCGAGCAGGTTCCAGGCCCGCTCGGGTCGGACGCGCATGCCCAGCTTCTGCCGGCTCTCGATCAGACCCTTGGCCGCCAGGACCTTGATCGCCTCGCGCACGGCCGTGCGCGAGGCGATCAAGGTCCTGG
>JAPJRA010000364.1 GCA_030824835.1 Geminicoccaceae bacterium
ACCTTGGCCTGCGCCTGCTTCAGCGAGGCGTCGGCGTCACGCAGCTGCAGCTGCAGCGCTGCAGTGGTCGCCGCCACGGATTCGGCCTGAGCTGTCAGTGTTGCCAACTCTTCGGTCTTGGCGGCTGCTTCGGAGCGGGCGGCGGCGACGTCCGCTTCGAGTGCCTTCGCGCGTCCGTTTGCGGCTTCGGCCTCCGCCGTCGCCGCCTTCAGCTTGCTCTCAAGCTCACCGACCCGGGCGGCGCCGTCCGCTTCGAGCGCCTTCGCGCGCCCGCCTGCGGCCTCGGCCTCCGCCGTTGCCGCCTTGAGCTTGCCCTCGAGTTCAGCAACTCGGGCGGCGACGTCCGCTTCGAGTGCTTTCGCGCGCCCATCTGCGGCCGCGGCCTCCGCCGTCGCTGCCTTCAGCTTGTCCTCGAGTACAGCGACCTGGGCCGTGGGGCCGGCGATGGCCGCCTGGGCGGATGCGAACTCGGCCTCGAGTGCGGTGATGCGTGCCTGTTTGTCGGCCACGTCCTTGGTCGCCGCCGCCAGCCGCTCGGCGCCTTGGGCGTCCGACTGATTCTTGGACGCGGCCGCAGCTGCGAGCTGCTCCGCGCCCTGGGCGGCTTCCTGTGTCTTCGCCTGAAGCTGCTGCTGTAGGCTGTCGATCTCGGTGGTGAGGGTACGTACCGTATTCTGCAACGTTTCGAGTTCTGCCGGATCGGTTGCCGCCGCCGGAGGTGCCGCGGCCTGCTGCGCCCACGCCGCCACCGAAGTCGTCATCAAGCCGAGCAGCAGCAGGGCGGTCGAACCTTGCAGCCCGAGCCGTGCGTTCCTCATTCCCATTGGCTTCCCTCGCGATGTTTGGGCGGGACTGCACCCGCCAACCTTGGACGGTGTTCAAAGGCGGGCGAGGCGCTCGCACAGCAGGTCGAAGAAGCCGTCGGCAGCGACGTCGTTGATGACCAGGGCGTTGGGCTCGCGCGGACTCCGCTGCCACCAGTCGACCACGGTCCGTCCGGTCGTATGCGTGCCTTCGGTTTCGATTTCGACCCGCCGCCGCTGCCCCGAGAACAGCCCCGGCTGAAGGAGGTAAGCGATGACGCAGGGATCGTGCAAGGGTGCTCCAGGGATGTGGTAGCGGTCCTGGTCATAGCGGTTATAGAAGTCGAGAAGCCCGGCACAGGTCCGTGCGACGGGTGTGCCGATCGCCTGGATGCGGGCAAGCCGTTCGGCGGTGACCAGGGCCTTGTGGGTGACGTCGAGGCCCATCATCACGATCGGCGCACCAGCCTCGAACACGACCCTGGCGGCATGCGGGTCGACGTGAATGTTGAACTCGGCGGCGGCGGTCACGTTGCCCAGTTCCATCGAGCCGCCCATGAGCACGACTTGGCACAGCCGCGGGACGATGGACGGTTCTTTGATGATGGCCAGCGCCACGTTGGTCAGCGGGCCAATGGCGCAAAGGGTGACCGTGCCCGGCGGCTCACGCAGGATTGTCTCGATGATGACGTCGACCGCATGTGCCGTCGCGACCGGTGTGGTGGGCTCGGGCAGGACTGCGCCATTGAGTCCAGTCTCGCCATGGACATACTCCGCTGTTTCCAGCGGCCGTAAAATCGGGCGGGCGCACCCGGCATGCACCGTGATGTCGGCTCGGCCTGCGAGCGCCAGTATCTGCTGCGCGTTGCGAGTCGTTCGCGCCAGCGGCACGTTTCCGGCGACCGTGGTCAGCGCCAGGATCTGGATCTCGTCCGGGGATGCCAGGGCCAGTAGGATGGCGATGGCGTCGTCCTGGCCGGGGTCGCAGTCCAGAATGATGCGATGGGGGGGCATGTCAGCCTTCGGTGAGTTTGAACTCGATCCGCCGGTTTCGCCGATAGGCGATCTCATCGTTGCCGGGGTCGATCGGGCGGTACTCGCCGAACCCGGCCGCGGCAAGATGTTCCGGCGGGATGCCCTGTTGCGTCAGAAATTGAATGACTGAGATGGCGCGAGCCGCGGACAGCTCCCAATTGGATCGGAACGAGGCGTCGCGAATCGGCTGCCGGTCGGTGTGGCCATCGACGCGCAGGATCCAGTCGACGCCGGGCGGGATCCGTGCCGCCACATCGGTCAATGTTCGGGCGAGTTGCCGCAGCTCGCTCTCGCCTTCCGGGTCGAGCTTCGCCGACCCCGACGCGAAGAGCAGCTCGGACTGGAAGACGAACCGGTCGCCGACCACGCGCAGGTCGGGTCGATCGCCGAGTGCCTGGTGCAGCCGGCCGAAGAACTCCGAGCGGTACTGCTCCAGCTCCTCCACCTTGGCCCGAAGTGCGGCCGCCAGCTTCTCGTCGAGCCCGGCAATCGTTTCCTGCTGTGCGTCGACCGTGCTCTCGGCGTTGGCCAGGAGGCTGTTCAGCTGACCGATTTCCCGCTGCTGCGCCGATGTCTGCGCTCGTAGTCGGTCCAGCTCCGCCGTGTGCTCCGCAGCGCCGGCCTCGCTGTCGGCCAGACGTTGGGCCACCGTCTTGATCGCGCTTTCTGCCGTCGCTTGGAGGGTGGCCAGCTTGGCCTCGAGCTCGTCGCGGCTGGCCGTGGCGCCGGCCAGCGTCGTGCGGGCCGATTGAAGCTCCTGTTCCAGCAGCGACCGTGCATCTCGGCTCTGCCCGAGCTCCTCTGACAAGGTCGCCACCTGCGCCTCGAGCTGCTGCAGGGCGGTTTGGCGCTGGCCGATCTCGCCGGTCAGCCGGTCCCGATCGCGGCTGATGTCCTCGACCTGATTCGACAGTGCGGCCGTCTCGCCGCGCAGCGATTCGTTCGTCTTGTCGGTGCCGGTGATCTGGCCCGTGGCCTGCTCGATCTGCTGCTCCAGGAAGCGTAGGGCGCTGTCGCGCTCGGTCGTGGCCGAGCCCAGCCGGTCGAGTCGCGCTTGCATCCGTGCGATCGTCGCCTGAACCTCGTCGAAGGAAGGCGGAACCGCCGCGGCCGGCGACGCCTCCTGCGCCAGTGCATCCGAGACAGGCGCGGCCAGCAGCAGCGCAAGCGCCGTGAGGACGAGGTGGCAGCTCGATGTCATACCGACCAGCTTCGGTTCCTGGGCATGCCGTCGACCATAGCGACGGTATCGCCGAACACCAACTGCCGGCGAGCATTCCGGATTGCCGGCACCCGGCTACGGTCCTACGGTTTCGATAACGGGCATCGGTTGTGGCAGCCGGTGCCGCTCACCCTTGTTCTTGGGAGGAATCGACGTGATCTCCAGCCGTCTCAAGGCACTGGGCGTCGCGGCCGCCGTTTTGATGGCCGGCCTGACGTACGGTGGCTCGGCCAGCGCCGAGATGGTCTACCGCATCGCCACCATGGGCGAACCCAAGACCCTCGACCCGCACGGTGTCTCCGGCACCTGGGAGAATTACATCGTCGGCGACGCGTTCATGGGGCTGCTGACCGACGCGGCCGACGCGACGCCAGTTCCCGGCGCGGCCGAGAGCTGGACGATCAGCGACGACGGGCTGACCTACACGTTCAAGCTGCGCGACCACAAGTGGTCGGACGGCACCCCGGTCACGGCCGAGGACTTCGTCTACAGCTGGCGGCGACTGCTCGATCCGGCAACCGCTGCCGAATATGCCTCAATCATGTACCCGGTGAAGAATGCCGAGAAGATCAATACGGGTGCTATCACCGATCTGACGCAGCTCGGGGTCAAGGCACTCGACGACAAGACGCTCGAAGTCACGCTGGAAAACCCGACCGGGTATTTTCTGGAGCTGATGACCCATTACACATCTTTTCCCGTGCCCAAGCACGTCATCGACAAGCTGGGCCCGGACTGGATCAAGCCGGGTAACATCGTTAGCAACGGGGCTTTTCGCATTGTCGAGTGGACGCCCAATTCGCGTGTCGTCGCCGAGAAGAACCCGGAGTTCTATGATGCCGCCAACGTGAAGGTCGACAAGATCATCTATTACCCGGACGAGGATCGCAATGAGATCACCAAGCGATTTCGGGCCGGCGAGATCGACTTTGTCGATGATTTCGCCTCCGAGCAGATCGACTTTCTCAAGCGCGAGCTGCCAAAAGAGACCCACGTCTATCCCTATCTCGGGACCTACTACTATCCCATCAATTTGAAGAAGCCGCCGTTCGACAACCCGAAGGTACGGCGCGCCCTCTCCATGGCGATCGATCGCTCGACCATGACCGACAAGGTACTGAAGACCGGCGAGCTGCCGGCCTATGGCGTGGTCCCGCCCAAGACCGGCGCTTACGGTGATCCCTATGTGCCGGAGTGGGCGAGCCTGCCGTTCCCCGAGCGGCAGGCGATGGCTAAGCAGCTCCTGGCGGAAGCGGGCTTCGGGCCGGACAATCCGCTCAAGTTCACCTTGTCCTACAATACCAGCGAGAACCACAAGCGGATCGCGGTCGCGGCGCAGGCGATGTGGAAAGCGATCGGCGTGCAGGCCGAGCTCGTCAACCGCGAGGTCAAGGTCCACTATGACGAGCTCAAGCAGCATAATTTCGACGTGGCGCGTGCGGCCTGGGTTGCCGACTATAATGACCCGCAGAACTTCCTCTACCTGCTCGAGACGCGTACCGGGCCGAACAATTACGGTCAGTTCAGTGACGCCAAGTTCGACGAACTGATGATGGAACAGGCAGCATCGCGCGACCAGGCGCAGCGCATGCAGTACATGCACGAGGCCGAGAAGATCGCGATCGACGACGATGCCTGGATTCCGATCTACTACTATGTCTCCAAGGCGCTGGTGTCACAGAAGCTCGATGGCTATGTCGACAACACCAAGCACACCCACCGAACCCGTTGGATGTCCGTAGAGAACTAGCCGATGGGCCGGCATCTCGCGCGACGACTCCTTATCGGCGTGCCGACGCTGTTTCTCATCGTGACGCTCAGCTTCTACATGATGCGGCTGGCGCCGGGCGGGCCGTTCGACCA
>JAPJRA010000365.1:0-3666 GCA_030824835.1 Geminicoccaceae bacterium
AGGGTGCGGCGTCGGCTTCGCCGAGGACGCCGCACCCTATGCGGCGGGCGCCAACGAGGCTGTCCTGTTGAAGCTCAGCCGCCTGCCGGGCCTGCGCGAGCCGCGCGCCGCCTACGAGACCGGCCGCGCGCTGCGCATGATCATCCGCCTGTTCGATCAGGCCGGGGCACCGGAGCGCATCGGACGCCAGTTTATCGACAACTTGGCCGGCGCCGTCGTGGTCGAGCACCTGCGCAACCGCGGCCGCCCATGGGGTGCCACGGAGACGGTCGACATGTTCATCGAGATGTACAGCCGCATCATGGGCGGGCAGCAGGCGGAGCTCGACCGCATCCGTCGCAGTGTCATGGACTATGCAGTGGGCGCCGATGCCGCCGAAGCCCAACGGCAGGCCGGGGGCCTTGCTGCCATCTTTCGCCGCCGCCGGGCCTTGAATGGCCCTGGTTAGAGTCGAGACAGCGCGTCGCGCAGGGCCTGGGTGCCCAAGGTCTCGGGCGCAGCCCGCTGGATCACGATCTGCTCGGCGGTGAGGGGCTGGCCGTAGAAGGCCTGGTTCCAGGCGTCCCGCGGCAGGGCGTAGGTGCCGTCCAGGGCCAGGCCGCCGAACAGTCCCTGGTTGCGCGCGAAGGCGTAGACGTCCTCGCCGAACTGGACGGTGGTACCCGCACCGATGCCGGCACCAAGCTGGCCGACCGCGACGCTGGCGTCCGCGCCGAACTGAAACCGCGAGGTCAGCAGCTTCTGCAGCGCGCCCGGGTTCATCACGGTGAAGATCGCATCCGAGGACTGGCCGCCGAACTGGAGGCCAAAGCTGCCGCCCCAGACATCGTAGAAGGCCGGTTCGCTCCAGGCCCCGGACTGGGGATCGCGGGCCAACAGCACGCCGGTACCGTGCTCGACGCCAATGAAGAAGCCGCCCTTGAGCAGATCGGGGATGACCAGCACCGCGAAGGCGTTCTGCACATACACGCGCATCTTGGCGAAGTCGGTATCGTTGAGGAACGATTCGACGACGATCCTGGCTTTGTCGACAACCAGCTGCTGGTCGCTGTTGGCCCAGGCCGGGCCCGTCATGGTGCCAACCACCGCCGTGGCGGCAGCCGAGCAGAGAAGCGCGCGCCGCGCTCGATCGATCATCGTCAATCTACCTCGAGAGCCGGGTCTTGGAGAGCCAAAGCCAAGATCGGCGCCAACCTACCCGCTATCCCTCACCGGTCAAGGACAGCCCCCGATGCGCCGAACGGCACCGCAGTTGCGTGCTGAATATCCCACATCGATTGTTGCGGCGCAGCATGTCCGCTGTCATTCTGCCGCAGTCGGATGGCAGGCAAAGCGGAGGCGGGTGGCACCATGCGGGCATCAGCGGCGAAGCGCGTTCAGGCTGGTACCACGAGCGCAGCTGGGTCCGGCTTGGCCGAGGCGGCAGCGGTAGCGCCGTCGCCACCGGTTGCGGGCGACGACCTGGCGACCAATCTGGCCGATCTGCAGGGGTTGCTCGATGGCGTGCGCGGCCGTTTGGACGACGACCCGTTCAGCAACCCCATTGCACTGCTGTCGCACGACATTTGCCAGATGATGTGCCGCAATGAGCTCGACGAAAAAGCGTCCCATGCCCTGATCCAGCGCCTCACGCGCGAGGCCTTCGACGCCCGGGCGAAGACGGCGCGCAAGTATCTGGGTGAGCTGGACCCGGCCACCAACGAGACCTCCATAACCCGCCTGCTGACCAGCCTGGCGTATGGTGCGGACGGCGACCTGGTGCCCTTCGATACCTTCGCCAGCCGCGTACAGCGGGTCTATTACGGGTTCGTGTTCACGTCACACCCGACGTTCGGGCGCACCATGGAGTTGCAGGTCATGCTCGCCGCTGCGGCCTTTGGGCCAGAGGCCGGCGATGCTGCAGCGCCGCGCCGCCGCGAGCTGCTCGACCGTGCGGAGAAGATAGCGCACCGGCCACCGCTCAAGCTCGACCTGGCCGAGGAGCACGCGCAGTCCCTGCTGGTGATCAGCGAGGCCCGCGCGGTCATCCGGCGAGTCTATGAGAGCGCCTTCGGCATCGCCCAGCAGCTCTATCCGACCGAGTGGCGCCGCCTGCGGCCGGGCCTGCTGACTCTGGCCACCTGGGTCGGCTACGACACCGACGGCCGGGCCGACATCTCTTGGACGATGACCTTCGCCAAGCGGCTGCTGATCCAGCTCGATCAGCTGCGCCATTACCGGGCGCGGGTGCTGGCCTGCCTCGAGCGGGCGCGGGGCGAGACGGCGCTGGCGCCGCTGCTGGAGCTGCTGGAGGCGCGGCTGGCGCTGGCCATCAAGTCCGCCGAGGACGACATCGCGGTCCTGGAATCGCCGGGCCACCAGGATGCGGACTGGCGCAAGCGACTGGCCAGGGTGGCCAAGGACATGGTGGCCGGGCGTGGTACCCGTCTGGCCGATGCGGGCCAGGCGCTGGCTCTGGTCAACCGTGCCCTGGTCAATACCGTCGACGACGGCGTGGCCCTGGATCTCTGCGTGCTGCGGGCTGAACTGTCGACCCAGGGCCTGACCGCCGCCGGCACGCACGTGCGGATCAACGCGATCCAGCTGCACAATGCGATCCGCAAGACCATCGGCATGGACCATGCGCCGGACGACCCGACCCACCGCCTGACCTACGTCAACGCCATCTCGCGGCTGATCGAGACGACCAAGCCCGAGACCATCAACTTCGGCTCGGTCACCGAGGAGCGGGCGACGGCGCGCCGGGTGTTCATGACCATGACCCAGATGCTCAAGCATCTGGACGGCAGCGAGCCGATCCGCTTCCTGATCGCCGAGTGCGAGACCTCGTTCACGCTGCTGACGGCGCTGCACTTCGCCAAGCTGTTCGGGATCGAGGACCGGATCGATATCTCGCCGCTGTTCGAGACCCGCACCGCCCTCGAGCGCGGCGCCGAGGTCATTGAGGGTGCCCTGGCCGTTCCGGCCTACCGCGACTATGTCCGCCGCCGCGGCCGGATCTGCATCCAGACCGGCTTCTCGGACGCCGGCCGGTACATGGGCCAGACGGCAGCCGCGGCATTGATCGAGAAGATCCGTCTCGGCATGGCGCGGGTGCTGGCCGAGCACAACCTGACCGAGCTCGAGCTGACCATCTTCGACACCCACGGCGAGAGCATCGGCCGCGGCGCCCATCCGGGCAGCTTCGTCGACCGGTTGCGCTACTACGACACGCCGGAGAGCCATCGCCGCTTCGCGGCCGCCGGCATCCAATTCCGCCAGGAGAGCAGCTTCCAGGGCGGCGACGGCTACCTTTACTTCCTGGCGCCGGAGAGCGCGCTTGCGGTCACGACCCGGATCCTCGAGCACTGTCTGGGTCCCGCCAGCGTCGAGGCCGACGACCCGTATTACGTCCAGCAGGACTATGTCGACGAGTTCTTCGCCGCCGTCGAGCAGTTCAACAAGGCCGTGATCGACAATCCCTGCTACGCGTCGTTCCTCGGCGCCTATGGGGTCAACATGCTCTATCAGGCCGGCTCACGCGCCATGCGCCGGCAGTATGATGGCTCGGGCGCACGCTTGGCGCTGGAGCATCCTTCCCAGCTGCGTGCCATTCCGCACAACAGCATCCTCCAGCAACTTGGCGTCCTGGCCAACACCATCGGCGGCGTCGGTGAGGCCGTGGCC
>JAPJRA010000365.1:3766-4919 GCA_030824835.1 Geminicoccaceae bacterium
GGCCGTGGCCCAGCAGCAGGGCGAGCAGGAGGAGCTGCGGCTGGTCGCCGACTATGTCGAGCGCATCGACCTGCACGACCGGCTGGCCCGGATCCATCGCGTGCTGCACCGCGACTACATGGACCTGGCCCGCGCGCTGCGCGAGCATCGCCGCATGGCCCGCGACGCGGGCGAGGAGCCGATCGCCGTCGATCCCGCGACCCGTGACAATCTCCACATGCTGCATGCGCTGCGGCTGGCGCTGATCCAGCGCGTGATGCTGCTGGCCGTCCGCGTCCCGGACTTCTCCGACCGGCACGCCACGACGCACGACAGCCTCATCATCCGCCTCATGCATCTCGAGGTCGAGCCGGCCTTGGACCTGCTGGGCCAGATCTTCCCGCTGACCGAGGACGTGCAGGAGGAGCTCGATTTCGGCGAGCGCGCCAGCTACCAGATCGTCGGTGGCCAGTCCTACCTGTCCGAGCACAAGACGATCTTCCGGCCGATCGCCCGGGACTACGAGCTGATCCGCGCCATCAGCAGCGGCGTGATCTACCACGTGGGCGCGGTGGGCTGATCTTCGGCCGAAGCCGTCGCGCGGCTGTGATCAGCCCTGCGGCGGCTGCGTCGGTACGCTGACCTTGGCCTCGCCGAACAGGCACTGAAAGTCGACGAGGCAGTAGGCATACTCCACGCCGGCCTCGACCGGCTTGCCGTCCTCGGCCGTGAAGGGGAGGCGCAGCGTGGGTGGCTCGGGGAAGTAGTCGTGTCCCGGCTCGACGGCACTGCTCGCCGCGGGCGCGGCCCAGGTGACTCCGCTGCGCGCTACCGGCGTCACCGTGACGCCCGGATCGGCGACCAGCTTGACCTGTCCCTTGGGCACCAGGGTGACGACCAGCTCGGGCAGCGTGCCGTTCCGCTCCACCCAGCTCAGCACCTCGACCGAGCCCGCCGGCACCTTGGTCGGCGCGATCTGCCCGAGCAGCGCCGAGAGTGGCTCGCCGGCTTTCGCCGGCGCCACCATCGACGCCGCCGCGATCGCGGTCAGGGGCAGCAGGCGGGCAGCAAACGGCATGATCGCTCCGATCAGAGAATACGCTGGCCGGTAGCTTCCCAGTCCTTGAGGAACCCGGCCAATCCCTTGTCCGTGAGCGGGTGCAGGGCCATGTCG
>JAPJRA010000366.1 GCA_030824835.1 Geminicoccaceae bacterium
GGATATTGTTTTCCGCATAGAGCTGCAGAAACCGTTCCAGTCTGGCCGAGCTGTGTTCGGGACCCTGGCCCTCGTAGCCGTGCGGCAATAGATTGACCAGACCGCAAAGGCGCAGCCACTTGCTCTCGCCTGAGCTTATGAACTGGTCGTAGTAGACCTGCGCACCGTTGGCGAAGTCGCCGAACTGGGCTTCCCAGATCGTCAGACAGTTAGGATCGGCGAGGCTGTAGCCATACTCGAAGCCCAGTACGCCCTCTTCCGAAAGGATGCTGTCGATGACCTCGATGTTGGCCTGCTCGGGCCGCAGATGCTGCAGTGGGATATAGCGGTCTTCCGTCATCTGGTCGTTGACGACGGCATGGCGCTGGCTGAACGTGCCTCGGCCGACATCTTCGCCGGAAAGCCGGATGGGGAAGCCCTCGACCAGGAGTGACGCGAACGCCAAGTGCTCGGCGGTTGCCCAGTCGATGCCGTTGCCTTGCTGGATGGCCGTGCGGCGCTGCTGGATCACCCGCTTCAAGCGCGGATGCACGTTCAAGGCCTTAGGTAGCTCGGTCATTTTCAAGCCGAGCTCGCGGAGTATGTCTGACGAGGCCGCGGTGTCGCCGCGTTCATACTCGACCGGTGCCGCACGCAGGCCCGACCAAGCACCCTCGAGCCAGTCCACCTTGTTGGGCTTGTAGTTGCGCGAAGCCTCGTGCGCCGCTTCGAGGTGCTGAATGAAAGCGTCGTACATAGCCTGGGCCTCGCCCGGCTTAATGACGCCTTCCTGCTCCAGCCGACGAGCATAGATCTGCCGCACCGTGGGATGCTGAGCGATCTTCTTGTACATCAACGGCTGCGTGAAGGCCGGCTCATCGCCTTCGTTGTGACCATGGCGCCGGTAGCACCACATGTCGATCACGACATCGATCTTGAACCTCTGGCGGAACTCGGTCGCCAGCCGTGCCGCGTGTGTCACCGCCACCGGATCGTCACCGTTGACGTGGATGACAGGACTCTGCACGCCGCGTGCGACGTCAGATGGGTAAGGCGAGCTGCGCGAGTAGGCCGGGCTCGTCGTGAAGCCGATCTGGTTATTGATGATGAGGTGTATCGTGCCGCCGATTCGGTATCCCTTGAGGTCCATCATCTGCAGGCATTCGTGCACCACGCCCTGCCCGATGAAGGCGGCATCACCGTGCATCAAGAGGCCGATCACGCGGGTGCGCTCGGTATCACCCTTCTGGGTCTGCTTCGCCCGCACCTTGCCCATCACCACGGGGTTGACCGCCTCGAGGTGGGATGGATTGGCGGTGAGCGAGAGGTGGATCTTGTGGTCGTCGGGCAATGCTCGGTCCGTCGACGTGCCGAGATGGTATTTGACGTCGCCCGACCCCAACACCTCGTCGACCACAGCCTTGCCCTGGAACTCCGACAATATCGCGGAGTAGGGTTTGCCCATGACGTTGGCCAGTACGTTGAGCCGGCCACGATGCGGCATGCCGATCACGATCTCCTCGCCACCCAGCTCGGCGGCGACACGGATGATCGTCTCCAGTGCCGGGATGGCGCTCTCGCCGCCGTCCAGCCCGAATCGCTTGGTGCCTGGGAACTTCACATGCAGGAACTGCTCGAAGCCCTCGGTTTCGGTGAGGTGCTCCAGAACCTCCCGCTTGGCCTCGGCGGTCGAGTTGAAGAGCCCGGCCGTCCCTTCGATGCGGGATTGGATCCAGGCCTTCTGCTCGGGATTCTGGATATGCATGAACTCGATGCCGACCGACCCGCTGTAGGTCTTGCGCAAGACCTCCATGATCTGACGCAGTGTCGCCTTCTCAAGCCCGAGGACAAAATCCAGATAGAATTCACGATCTAGGTCGGCGTCGGTGAAACCGTAGCTGTGATAGTCGAGTTCGGGGTGCTGCTCGTTATGGGTGAGACCCAGCGGATCGAGCTTGGCCACCAGATGGCCGCGGACGCGATAGGCGCGAATCAGCATGATCACGCGCAGATGATCGCGAATCAATGATTTTACGACACTGTCGTCGATACCGTGGTCACCCGCCGCTGTCGGCTCTGCGGTAACAAGTCGAAGCTGGGTCTGGGCCGGACGGGGCACCAAAGCGGCGCGAGCCCGCTCGAACAAGGCACGGTTCTCGGGCTCGAGCTCGTCGAAATAGGCTCGCCAGCTGGAATCTACGCCCGCGGGATCCGCCAGATAGCGGGCATATAGTTCCTCGATGAAGGAACTATTGCCGCCATATAAGAAGGAAGTCTGCTCGAGCTCAATTCGCCTAGCCATTGTTCCTGCCATCTTCGACCGATCGTTCGACCGGCGGAGGTTGGTGCAGCGCCGGTCATCGCGTCAAGCTGCGCTATATTCGGCTAATGGCTGCCCATTGCCTCGACCATGGCCTCGCCGATATGGGCGGGGCTTTTGGCCATGCGGATGCCGGCTGCACGCATGGCGGCGATCTTCTCCTCGGCCCCACCCTTGCCGCCCGAGATGATGGCGCCGGCATGGCCCATGCGTCGTCCCGGCGGGGCGGTAACCCCTGCGATGAACCCGACGATCGGCTTCTTGCAGCCCGATTCTTTCCAGAATGCAGCCGCATCCTCTTCGGCCGAGCCACCGATCTCGCCAATCATGATCACCCCTTCGGTCTGGGGATCGGCGATGAACAGTTCAAGCGCGTCGATGAATTCGGTGCCCTTGACCGGGTCGCCGCCGATGCCGATGCAGGTGGACTGGCCGAGGCCGGGACGAGTCGTCTGCGCCACCGCCTCGTAAGTAAGAGTACCGGAGCGCGACACGACGCCGATCTTCCCGGGCAGATGAATATGCCCCGGCATGATGCCGATCTTGCATTGGCCTGGCGTGATCACGCCCGGGCAATTGGGGCCGATCAGCCGGGACTTGGAACCACCCAGGGCGCGCTTGACCTTGACCATGTCCATCACCGGGATGCCCTCGGTGATGCAGACGATGAGCGGCACTTCCGCGTCAAGTGCTTCGAGGATCGCGTCCGCGGCGAAGGCCGCCGGCACGTAGATCACCGACGCATCGCAGCCGGTGCTTTCACGTGCATCCTTCACGGTATCGAAGATAGGCAGGCCCAGATGGCTGGCACCGCCCTTACCGGGGGTCACGCCGCCGACCATGCTGGTGCCGTAGGCTATCGCCTGTTCAGAGTGGAAGGTCCCCTGCGCCCCAGTGAAGCCCTGGCAGATGACCTTGGTGCTGGCATCGATCAGGACAGACATCAGGCGGCCTCTCTTACAGCGTGGACGATCTTCTCGGCGGCGTCGGCCAGATCATCCGCAGGGATGATCGGCAGGCCCGAATCACGCATGATCTGCTTGCCCAGATCGACGTTGGTACCTTCGAGACGGACCACCAGCGGAACATTGAGGTTGACCTCGCGGGCTGCGGCAACGACCCCCTCGGCGATGACGTCGCAGCGCATGATCCCACCGAAGATGTTGACCAGCACACCCTCCACATTGGGGTCGCTCAGCAACAGTTTGAAGGCAGCGGTCACACGCTCCTTGGTAGCGCCGCCGCCGACGTCGAGAAAATTCGCCGGCTCGCCGCCATAGAGCTTGATGATGTCCATGGTTGCCATCGCCAGACCGGCGCCGTTAACCATGCACGCGATGTTGCCGTCGAGCTTGATGTAATTCAGCTCATGCCGGCTGGCCTCAATCTCGTGCGGATCCTCCTCATCGAGATCCCGCAGCTCCATGATCTTGGGCTGACGGTAAAGCGCGTTGCTGTCGAAATTCATCTTGGCGTCGAGCGCCACCAGATCGCCGTCGGCGGTCACCACTAGTGGGTTGATCTCGACCAGCGCGGCATCACGCTCGACCACGGCCTGATAGAGGCTCTTCATGAAAGTCACGGCCTTGCCGATTTCCTTGCCCTTCAGGCCCAGGCCGAAAGCCAGCCTGCGGCCGTGGAATGGCATGAAGCCGGTCACCGGATCAATGGCGACCCGAATGATCTTCTCGGGATGGTGGGCTGCGACTTCCTCGATCTCCATGCCGCCTTCGGTAGAGGCCATGAACGTAACCCAGGAGGTGGCACGGTCGAGCACGGCGCCAAGATACAACTCGCGGGCAATGTTGCAGCCATCCTCGATATAGACACGCTTCACGATCCGGCCCTGCGGACCAGTCTGGTGGGTCACCAGGGTCATGCCGAGAATGTCGTTGGCGAGCTGCCGCACCTCTTCGACCGAACGAGCGAGCTTGACGCCGCCACCCTTGCCGCGGCCGCCTGCATGGATCTGTGCCTTGACTACCCAGATCGGGCCACCTAGCGCCCTGGCGGCCTGCTCGGCTTCCTCGGGGGTGTAGGCAACCTGCCCACGCAACACGGCCACACCGTATTCCTTGAGCAGTGCCTTGGCCTGGTATTCATGAATATTCATAGTTTCGGCCCTTGTTGGCGCGACGCAGATCTCAGAGCTTGACCGCGGCGCACAGTGACCGCACCGATGCCACCGATTTGTCGAACATCGCCTGCTCGTCCGCGTTCATCTCGATCTCGACGACCTTCTCCACGCCGCCTTTACCGACGATCACCGGCACGCCGACATAGAGGTCGCTCACTCCATACTGACCGGTAAGGTGAGCGGCGCAGGGAAGGAGTCGACGCTGATCCTTCAGATAGCTTTCGGCCATCTGAATGGCGGAGGCAGCCGGGGCGTAGAAGGCCGAGCCGGTTTTCAGCAACGACACGATCTCCGCACCACCATCGCGGGTGCGTTGCACGATCGCGTCCAGGCGCTCCTGCGTGGTCCAGCCCATCTTGACCAGATCGGGCAGCGGGATCCCGGCGATGGTCGAGTAGCGGACCAGTGGCACCATGGTGTCGCCATGGCCGCCCAACACGAAAGCGGTCACGTCTTCTACGGAGACCTTGAACTCCTCCGCT
>JAPJRA010000367.1 GCA_030824835.1 Geminicoccaceae bacterium
ATCCCAGCCCGTCCGTGTTGAGTCCTCGCGTGCGACCGTCCTCGAGCACGAGGACGGTATTCAGCGCGCCGATGCGGGCCGCCGCCGGATCCAGCTCGTCGACCAGCCGACAGGCCGCAACCTTGTGTGGCACGGTCACGTTCCAGCCCCGAAATCCCAGCCGCGGCAGGGCTTGGAAGGCGAGCCCGAGATCGGCGGGCTGGACAGGCAACGGCACGTACGCGCCATCGATGCCGTGGCGGTCGAACCAATGACCGTGCAGGCGCGGCGAGAGGGAGTGGCTGACCGGCCAGCCGACGATGCCGGCCAGCCGAGCCTTGCCCGTCAGCTGCACGACGTTGCCCTCCATTTGTGCTTGACCGCCCGCAGAATTGGCATCCAGCCGAGGTCGGTCAAGCCTTGCCTGGCCGAGACCCGTCAAACCGACCGGTTTCCCCTTCCACCATGTCGCACACTTGCGGCCCGGAACTTGCACGGGCCGCACCACCGCGTAGTCTTGCCGGAGCCATCGCGAAGCTGGCGGCCGACCCCGAGGAACAGTATGACCGAGCACGCAATTGTCCTCACCTCCTTTCGTCTCGACCAGGAGGGCTTTCGCCGGGCGATCCTCGGCAAACTGATTTACCAAGTCGGCAAGGACCCGCAGAACGCGACCCGGCATGACTGGTTCTTCGCCCTCGCGCTCGCCGTCCGCGACCGTTTGGTCGACGGCTGGATGACCACCACGCGCACTGTCTATGCCGACGATCGCAAGCGCGTTTACTATCTCAGCCTGGAGTTCCTGATCGGCCGGCTCCTGGTCGACTCGCTCCACAATCTGGGCCTCTACGAGACGGCGAGCGGCGCCTTGAGCGGGCTTGGTGTCGATGCCGAAGATATCTTCAAGGTCGAGCCGGATGCCGCGCTGGGCAATGGCGGCCTGGGCCGTCTGGCTGCCTGCCTGCTCGACAGCATGGCGACCCTGGGTATCGCGGCGCACGGCTACGGTATTCGCTACGAGCACGGCCTGTTCAAGCAGGGCCTGGACAACGGCTGGCAGGTCGAGCGCCCGGAGGACTGGCTGGCGTTCGGCAATCCCTGGGAGTTCGAGCGTTCCGAATCCGTCTATCCCATTCGACTGTACGGCCAGGTCCGTGAAGAGCGCGACGCGAACGGTCAGCGCATTCATCACTGGGAAGGTGGACAGCGTGTGCTCGCGGTCGCCTACGACACGCCGGTCGTCGGCTGGGGGGGACGGCACGTCAACACGCTGCGCCTATGGTCGGCCCAGAGCGGTAACCTGATCGATCTCGAGGCTTTTAATCGCGGCGACTACACGCGCGCTGTGCAGGACCAGACGCTCTCGCAGAGCATCAGTCGCGTGCTGTACCCGAACGATGCCACCGAGGCGGGCCAGGAGCTTCGGCTCAAGCAGGAGTATTTCTTCACCTCGGCCAGCCTGCAGGACATCATTCGACGGCATCTGTCGCACCACCCAGACCTGCGCTCCCTGCCGGACAAGGCGGCGATCCAGCTCAACGACACCCATCCGGCCATCGCCGTACCAGAGCTGATGCGGCTGCTGATCGACGAGCATGGTGTGGATTGGGAGACCGCGTGGACGATCACCCGCGGCACCATTCATTATACCAACCACACGCTGATGCCCGAGGCGCTCGAGCGCTGGTCCGTGCAGTTGATGGAGCGGCTGCTGCCGCGACAGCTCCAGCTAATCTACGAGATCAACTCTTACGTCCTGGCCGAATTGCGCAGCCGTCCGGACGTCAAGGACCCGTTCCTGTCCGAGATCTCGCTGATCGACGAAAGCTACGGTCGCGCCGTGCGGATGGGCCATTTGGCCTTCCTGGGCTCGCGTCGGGTCAACGGCGTCTCGGCGCTGCATGGCGACCTGATGAAGGAGACCGTGTTCCGGCCGCTGCATCGGCTGTTCCCCGACCGAATCACGTCGATCACTAATGGGGTCACGCCGCGCCGCTGGGTCCTGGACGCCAATCCCGACCTTGCGGGCCTGATCAGCGAGACGCTGGGGCACCGACGCTGGATCACTGACCTCGAGCGGCTGGAGGACCTTGCCGCCTATTCGACCGATGCCGTGTTCCAGGCCAAGTTCGCAGCCATCAAGCAGGCGAACAAGCAGCGGCTGGCGAAGTTCATCACCAAACGCCATGATATCGTGCTGCCGACCGACGCCATCTTCGACGTGCACATCAAGCGCATTCACGAGTACAAGCGGCAGCTGCTCAATATTCTGGAGGCGGTCGCAACCTACGGTGACATTCTGGACCGACCCGACCTGGATCTCGTGCCAAGGGTCAAGATCTTCGCCGGCAAGGCGGCGCCGTCCTACACGCGGGCGAAGCTGATCATCAAGTTCATCAACGACGTCGCCAGCGTGGTGAACCAGGATCCGAAGGTCCAGGAACGACTGAAGATCCTGTTCCTGCCCAACTACAACGTCTCGCTTGCCGAGATCGTCATCCCCGGGGCCGACCTGTCCGAGCAGATCAGCACCGCCGGCTTGGAAGCCTCGGGCACCGGCAACATGAAGTTCGCGCTGAATGGTGCCTTGACCATTGGCACGCTCGATGGAGCCAACATCGAGATGCTCGATCGCGTCGGGCCGGACAACATCTTCATCTTCGGCTTGACCGCGGCCGAGGTCGTGCGACGCCGGCAGGAGCGCGGGGCGCCTCGCCATACCATCGAAGCAAGCCCTCGGCTGGCCCGTGCATTCGAGCTGATCGAGACAGGGCATTTCTCCCCGGACGATCCCAGCCGCTTCCGGCCGCTGCTCGACGACTTGACGAATTTCGACCACTTCATGGTCACGGACGATTTTGACGCCTATGCGGACATGCAGCGGGCGGTCGAGCGGGTCTATGCCGATCCTGCCGCTTGGTGGCCCAAGGCGGTGCTGAACACGGCCCACATGGGTTGGTTCTCCAGTGACCGCACCGTGCGCGACTACGCCCGCGAAATCTGGCGGGTGCCGCTGGGGACGTGAGTCCCAGCGGATCGAGGCGAGCTGCTGGCGGCGAGATAGAGCGCCAGCAGTGTTACCTGGGGCTGCTGACGCAGCTGCTCGCGCGACATGTACCCGGCCCAGATGATCTCGCGATTGTCGGCGGTTGGTGGTATCGCGCTGCCGGGCCGCCACTCGAAGATCTGTGCCGTGATCTGCCGGTGGTTCTCCTCGAAGCGGAAGGTGCCGGCATCGACGAGATCGTCCGACGGTGCCTCGATCCCCGTCTCCTCGCGGAACTCCCGCACCGCCGCCACCAACGCCGTCTCAGCGCCTTCGATCCCGCCACCTGGCAGATCGAAGGTTGCGCGATAGGATGTGCGGACCACGAGCAGCCGATCACCGTCCCAGACCGCTATCGCGGCACCGCGGCCTTGTGGGCTGCGCAGCCTCCACCACGCCTGCAATAGCCGATAGGCCGCGCGGTAGCCGATACGATAAAACAGATCCATACTGATACAGGGCTCCCCATTGGCGCATGGCCATGACGTCGACAGGATGCGGGCACCACCCTAGACCAGCGCGATGAGAGCGGCGCCACCTTTCCCCACCGCCGACGCGAGCCATTTGGATAGACCGAAGCTCTTCTCGGACTGCGATATAGCGTGAAGCCTTTTGCCGAGCTGCTGGACCGTCTGCTCTACACGCCGCAGCGCAACGTCAAGATCGCCCTGCTCGTCGACTATTTCCGCTCCGTGCCGGACCCGGATCGTGGCTGGGGGCTGGCCGCGATGACCGGGGCGCTGAGCCTCGCCCAGGCCAAACCCGGCATGATCCGTGACCTAATGGCTGATCGCACCGACCCGGTCCTGTTTGCTTGGTCCTACGATTTCGTCGGCGACCTCGCCGAGACGGCGGCACTGATGTGGCCGGAGCCGGCTCGGGCAATGGCATGGCCCACACTTTCCCAGGTCGTGGCGACGCTGGACGCCGCTCCGAAGCGCGAGCTACCCGGCATCGTTGCAGACTGGCTCGATGCGCTCGATGCCACCGGACGATGGGCGCTACTCAAGCTCATGACCGGCGGCCTGCGGGTCGGTGTCTCAGCCCGGATCGCCAAGCTGGCGCTGGCCGATTATGGCCGCCAGCCGCCTGCCGAGATCGAAGAGCTGTGGCATGGTCTGGTGCCGCCCTACACGGCGCTGTTCGCCTGGCTCGATGGCAACGCCCCACGCCCCGCCGCCGATGCCTTGCCGATCTTTCGGCCCCTGATGCTGGCGCACCCTGTCGAAGCCGATGACATGACCAAGGTTGTGACCGGCCTCGACAGCTATGTCGCCGAATGGAAATGGGACGGAATCAGGGTCCAGATAGCGGCTGCCCCAGGCGGCGTACGCCTGTTCTCGCGCTCGGGCGACGACATATCGGCCACCTTTCCTGATCTGGTGGACAGCGTCGGCTTTCTTGGCGTGCTCGATGGGGAGCTCCTCGTCAAGCGCGCGGGCGAGGTCGCCTCCTTCAACGAGCTGCAGCAACGCCTGAACCGCAAAACCGTGACCGGTCGCATGCTGGAGGAATTTCCGGCCTTCGTGCATCTCTACGACATTCTGTTCGATGGTGTGGAGGATGTCCGCGGCTTGGCGTTCACCGAGCGTCGCGCGCGCCTCGAGGCGTTCTTCGCCCGGGAGCAGCCGCTGCGGATGGATGTCTCACCCCTGGTCGAGATCGCCAGCGGCGACCACCTCGAGCAGCTGCGCGGCGGGGTGCGCGGTACCCCGATTGAAGGCCTCATGCTTAAACGCAAGGACAGCGCCTATGTCGCGGGCCGGCCCAAGGGCCTCTGGTGGAAGTGGAAACGTGATGCCCTGACGTTGGACGTCGTCTTGATGTACGCGCAGCGCGGGCACGGCAAGCGGTCCAGCTTCTACTCCGACTTCACCTTCGGGGCCTGGCGG
>JAPJRA010000003.1 GCA_030824835.1 Geminicoccaceae bacterium
GACCCGGGTGGACAACCTCCATAGCAACGACAGCTAGGCCGACTGCGTGCGGCTTTGATGGCGGGAATCGGTATTGGCGCACTCGATGCGCAGCCAGCGCTGCAGGAGCTCAACGCCCTAGTGTGGTGCGACCATACCGACCCAGCCCAGTTCGACGCAAGGTGGGCTTCAACCGCTTTTGTGGACACCGTCACGTGCCGGCAGCCGCCGAGTGGAACGCTGCTGCCTTCTGCTCGGATGTGAGGTAACCGAGCGCGGGGTGCAAGCGGCGCCGGTCGTGGAAGCCCTCCATGGATGGGAACAGGTCAGCCCTGCCCTCGTCGCGGGCGTGTCCCAGCCGTCGCCCATGCGGCTCATCGAGCGGATTATGCCGTGGTGCCGCAAGTAGGTCCGGTAGCCATGCGCCGCATCCTGCACGCCGCGATCGGCGTGGTGCTTCAGGCCAGTCGCCGGGCGCTGCCGCCCGATCGCCATGTCGAGCGCGGCCAGGGTGAGCTCATGCCTGAGATGGTGGGCCATCATCGCCAGCGGCGACGATCCGTCCCGCAGGGCGGCAGCCACCTAGAGGTTGCGCTCGAGCAGGTTGGGTGCGATGGGGAAAGGCGAGCCTGCTGTCCGTCGTCCGCCGGAACCGGCGCTTTGGACGGGCTGCCAAGCCCATGCCGCGCATCGGCCGTGCCACCCGCCTGCGGCTCACCCCCGAGCACGGCGTTCGGCGTGCGCGCACGGGCTGCCGTAACGGCCGCGACCGGCTTTGCGCGCCGCCAGGATCGCGGCCGCCGCTTCGCGCTCTAGAGCCTCCGAAAAGCTCCGCCGCCTCGCATCCGCGGCTATCATCACCTCCGGGCCCTTCGGCCTATCAAAGATGTCCTTTAAAATGGGGCAAGCTCAGATCGCCGGTGGCGGTGCATCCCGTCAGTCTGGCTCGATTGATTCGCTGAACAGGGCTAGGGAGCTGGTCGGTCGTTCGCTACCGGTGGCGACGCGGTCTCGTACCAGTGCTGGCGGGCGGCATCGATGAAGCCCTCGGCGGCAATGGCGTCGATCCAGTTGTCGAGAAACGTCAGGAAGGTCGATTCGCCCAGCGGCACGGCGAAACCCTCGACGGTGGTGCGCAATGGTGTGTCGCCGGCGATGGTGAGCGTGTCGGGTGAGCCTTCGACCAGCAGCTTCGGCAACGGCGTCGAGCCGATGAAGGCCATCGCCACGCCGTTCCGTAGTGCCGGCGCGGCCTCGTCGTGCGTTTCGTACTCGGTGATGGTGGCCAAGGGGAACTTCTCCGCCGCCGTCTCGGCGCTGCTCGTACCGGCCGTGACGGCGATCGTCACCGTGTCGGCGTTGAGCGCGTCGAGCATGGCATCCTCGGGGAAACGATCGCGGCGCAAGACCGGCCTTTTTCGGAGATGCTGTACGGTTGGCTGAAGGCGACCTTGAGCGCACGCGCTGGCGTGATCGAGAGGTTGGAGGCGACCATGTCGACCTCACGTGCAGCCAGCTCGTCGAACGGGATCGTTACCAGCTGGAGCTGGACACCGATGTCGGCCACCAAACGCTCCACGATCTCCACCTCCAGCCCCACCGGCTTGCCGTCGGGGCCCTTGGTCATCCAGGGGAAATACTCGGCCATGCCGACCCTGAGCGAGCCGCGCGCACGGACCTTTGCAGCAGCTCTGCCCGGGCGACGCCGGCCAGCATGTTACCGGCCACGAGGCACAAGATCGTCAGCTTCGCGCGCATCGGAGCCGTCCCCTTCGGAAGAGAGCCACTGGCCTGGGCCGGTTGCCGTTGCTACGTGCTTAGACAAGCTGTTGCCGCGCGTCATCCGGGGCGAGGTCGGCCGGTCTTGCAGGAAGTCCGCATGCGGCGCCAATTGGATCGTGGCGGGCTGTCCATGATGATGGCGCTGCTCGTCGCCATTTCTGGCATGTTGGCTACCGTGGGCAGCGGAATGGCCGCCCAGGCTCGCAGACAATAGCCCATAGGACCACGAGCGCACGGCGGTCCAGATGTGCGCCCGCGAGCTACAGGATCGGGAGAATGGCCGGGACACACGGGTGAGCCGGACGCTCCGCTCTGAGTACCGCAACGACTGGGTATACTGGGATGGCTATATGTCCATCCGCCGCGACGGCCCCGACATTACCCGCCGCGTCGAGTGCGTCGTCGCGTTCGACGGCAGGAACCGTATAACCCGCTTCCAGGCCTCCGCGGGCGGCGTTGGCTCGGCTGGCAGTGACGATGCCGCCTGCCGGCGCGAGACGGAGCGGCGCGGCTATGACGTGCGCGAAGTAGCGGAGGCGTTCGCCGCGGCCAGCCGCGGCCGGCTTGTCGTTCTCCGTCTTGACGCGCGCCGTGATCTGCTCTGCCTCTATCGCGGAACCGCAACCCTCTATCGGCCCGTCTGAAGAATTGTCGACACCCGCGGCGGGACGATCGTCAGAAGATCATCAGGCGCCCCCGACAACAGGTCTGCCCGCTCAATTGCCGGTCGGAGGGGCCTTGTCGGTACGACCCTCGCGATAGCCGCTGGTGATGTAATGAGCGGCTCCGGCATCGAGATTGTTGCCGAAGGTAGCGCGTAGGTCGGCGTAGTTGGCGAGGTACTGAGCGGCGTTGAAGCTGCCGGGTACCCGGCCCTCAGCTTGGCCGTAGAGCTGGTAGTGCCGCGTGCCGGCTGCGGCGTCGGCACCCAGCGTCTGGATAAGGTCGGGGTAGGAGGCGATGTACTCGAGCCCGTCGAAGGCCGCCACCTGCGGCGGGTTGGCGGCGTCGGCTACAGCCACGATGCGGGCCATCGAGGGCACACCTTGCGCGTTCAGCACGAACAGCAGGTAGCGACCCGGGGTGGCGACGTTCAGGTTGGCCGGGGCGTCGATCAGGAGTTGCCTACCCGATCGGGTGAACGACAGCCCCATGAAGCGCTGGTCCATGTTGAAGCTGTGGGTGACCGAGCCGGTCTTGATCAGCGTCACCCGCGCGATCGCCATCGGGTTGTCGACGGTGACGGCAAAGCGCGTTCCTACCGTGACGATCGCTGGAGCCTGTTTGATTTGCGGCCGTGGCGCCCACTGCCCGGCCGCCGTGTATAGGTAGGGCGGGTAGTAGATCTCGACGTTGGTATTGATGGCCGGGCCCGTGACCGTCGTGCCGCTGGCGCCGCCGCCGCCGACCAGGACGGTGGCGTCGGGCAGCAGGAGGCCGATCGAATGGTAGAGCCGGGCATGCTTGGTGGTCGGCTTTGTCCTGGCTCCCATGGTCCAGGTGTTGCTGTTGGGATTCCAGAGCAGCGCGTTGTAGTTGGCGCCGGCGAGGAGGTTGTTGCCGGGGCCGCCGCCGGTCACCACCACCCGCCCGTCTGCAATCACCGTTGCGTTGGCCCAGTGCAGCCCGACGGGCATGGGGGCGGCGGCCGTGACTTTCGGCGTGCCGCCATTGATGTCGATCACCGCAGCAGCCCTTCTGCCGGGTTTGTTCTGCGAGGTCCTGATGGCCCCTCCACCGGCGCGTAGTATCCGTCCCGGCGCGAACATGACCTCGGTCGACGTGATGCCGCTCGGACCGTTCTTGGCCATGTCGCCGAGGAACCGAATCGACCCTCTGCCATTAGGGTTGATGTAATACATAGTCAGGTCGGAGTAGCCGAAGATTCGGCCGTCCGGCGCTACCCAATTGCGGGGGTACCACCAATAGAGGCTGGATGTGTCGATGCCGCTCAGCTCGCGAAAACTGCCCGTGGCGTTCCGGATCTCCGGTCGCCCCTCGCCGCCGCTCTTGCCGCCCTGGATGAAGGTCTCACCGTTGGGCAGGGTGGTGGCGGTGGCATACCAGCGTGCGGCGCGCATCGGCGCTCCCGGGGTCAGCGCATCCGTGGCCGGGCTGAAGACATTGGAGTTGTTGTTGCCGACATTGGTCGTTCTGGCGCCATTCCACTTGTCGCCGCCGAGCAGGGCGACGTTGCCGCTGCGCGGCAGCACGATCTGCGCGCTGCAGAACAGGTCGGTGGAGGTGACGTTGGGCAGCGTCCAATGCGCGTTTGCGCCGAACCCCCTGCTCGGGCTCCAGACATCGTAGATGAACCGCCCGGTCTGCACGCCATCGCCGTTGCTGCCATAGCTCAGCACGCGGCCGTCAGGCAGTAGCACCGCATGGATGGGGATCAGCGGCCATTTGGACAGGGTCGACGACCAGCCGCCGATACCGTTGTCGGCTGCGGCCGGGTTGGGTCCAATGAGCGCCGCTCCGGCGAGCAGAACGGACAGCCACATACGTACATGGAAAGAAAGTGAAACACCATGTCCGAGATAACCCAGGCCGTAATTCGTGCCGTGATAAGACGAGCTGACGCGCATAGAGCATCCATTTCTTTGAGTTTGGTCTGATAATACCGCTGCGGTGTCATCCGCATTGGCAATCGATAACCCAGAAGGAGTTCGATGCCACCTTCTTAGAAACATTTAATCTTTACGGGGCGTATCCGCCATGGACCTTGTCTTGACCTGCGAGTACTAGGATGCTGTAGTGCCTCTATCGGGAGTTGGGTCGGAGCATGTGCTACCGGGAGTTTCTCGGCAACGGCAGCTCTGTCATGGCGGACGGATAGGATCGGTCTTCTATTCCGCTTGCGACATGCAGCGAGCGTGCGAGGCTCCAGCCGCTGCTCACTTGTCAAGGAGTGGTTTTCTGCCGATAGTCGATGGGTATTCGGCGGCTAAGTCGTCAGCCATTGGCGTCTCAACGCCAGGGCAAGTGTTACCAATTCACGCTCCATCGATGTACGTTGAAAGGACCCGGCCTTGATTCTTGCGCTGGCAAAGCTGGTGGTCGGTGTCTGCCTGCTGGCTCTGCTCGGCTATCTGGTCGATTGGGGGGCGGTCTTCGCCGTGCTGCGACGTGCCCATCTCGGCTGGATTGCGGGTGCCTTGCTGATCTCGGTGCTCGGCGTGCTGCTATCGGCCGAAAAATGGAACGGCTTGCTGCGGGACAATCATATCACGCTCCGCTTTCAGACGGCCATGCAGCTCTATTGGGTCGGGATGTTCTTCAGCAATTTTCTCCCGACCAGCGTCGGCGGCGATGTGATGCGGCTGATGTTGACGCCCTCACATGGCCGTACCGAGCGCGTCGCCGGCACGATCCTGATCGAGCGGCTGACCGGCTTCTTCGTGATGCTGCTCTTCAGCGCGCTCGGTCTGTTGATCGGCCCTCTATCGTCGGGCCGACAGGGTCCGGTCATCATCCTGCTTGCGGTCGTGCTCAGCCTGTTAGGCGCGGTGGCCGCTGTGTTGCTCGCGCCGACGGCTCTCATCCAGCTGATGCCCATGGTGATCGAGCGGCTGCCGCGAATCGTCCGTCGAATGATACGGAAAATGCAGCGGATCGTCATCACCGTCGCCCGACAGACGCGACGCGGAGATGCGCTGCGGCGCGCCCTGCTGCTATCGGTGCCGTTCTACTGCACGATTTTCCTGGCCCAATATTGTGTGCTGCACGCGGTTGGTGCCCAAGTACGGTTGGGCGACGTCATCCTGGTCGGTAGCCTCGTGCCGTTGTTGAGCTTGGTGCCGATCTCGCTGAATGGCATTGGTTTGGCAGAAGGCGTGTTCGTCGCCGTGTACGGTGCCGTCGGGGTCCTGCCGGATGCTGCCCTCGCCGCAGCGTTGGTGCGTCGTTTGGTCGATCTCACGAACTCCGCTTTCGGCGGTGTGATCTGGCTGATGAACAGTCGATTCCAGGTGCCGTTGAGCCGCCAGCAGAGCGCGCCCCAACTCAACGTACTTGGTGGCTCTCCCAGATAAGGCGCTCCGTCATGCTGCAACCATGCGGAGCGCGGCCCGTCGGCTGGCGCCTTCGATCCGACTGACGCTGATCAGCCGCTGGTAGTTCGCCGGTCGAGCCAGCACCGGATCAGCTGGCGCAGCCGGTCGCCGGAGCAGCTCGGAAAGTGCCCGCCATGCATCACCCGCACCGGCAGCTCAAGCAGCCGATGCATGCTGCGCCGGTAGGCGGCCAATTCGGCGCCGGGGCAATCCTCAATCAGCGGCCCGTCATAGATGATATCGCCGGAAAACAGGATGCCCGTGGCGCGCTCGAACAGGGCTACGCCGCCCGGTGAATGCCCAGGCGTATGAATCACCTCGAGGATCCGGTCGCCAAGATCGACGATATCGCCGTCCTCCAGCACACGGGTCGCCGGCGCACCTAGAGGGCAATAGGTCATCGACGCAAAGGGGGCCGGGGGCAGGGCATCGAATACTGAATCATCTACATAGGGTTCCACCAGCGTGTTCCGACGGGTGGGAGCGGCCAGTTGCGCGGCTTCGCTGCCATGTACCCAGCGTTCGGCGAACTCGTGGTGACCGCCCATGTGATCGAAGTGCGTATGACTGGCGACGGCGATCAGCGACCTCTCCGTCACCAACGGAATATGCTCTCTTAAGCTGACCACTCCCCAGCCGGAATCAACCAAAAGGTCGCGTTCTCGGCCACGCACGTGCCATAGATTGCAGCGGTAGAATTCCTTGATGAAAGGCTCATCGATCCACGTCACGCCATCGTCCAGACGTCGGACCCGGAACCATGCCTCAGGGGCGATCCGCTGCATGGTCAACTGTCGCTTGCGGCCAGCATCGGATGCATAACCAAGCGTGGACCGGCGCCTACAACTCGGTCGCCTTCGGCCGCGATGGCACCGGATGCCAGCAGTTCCAGCGCCAATGGGTAGCAGTGGTGCTCCAGGTCCAGGACACGCGCGGCTAGGCTGGCCTCATCGTCCCCTCGTAGCACCGGCACCACGCCCTGCACCAGGATCGGCCCGGTATCGACCTCCGGACGAACAAGATGAACCGTGCAGCCATGCGCCTGCACGCCGGCTGCCAGCGCCCGCGCATGTGTATGCAGGCCGGCAAAGCTGGGTAGCAGGGAAGGGTGAATGTTGATCAGGCGATTGTGCCAGCGTTCGACGAAGCCAGCGGTCAGGATGCGCATGAAGCCGGCAAGGCATACTAAGCCGGCCTGTGCATCGAGCAGCTTCGCGTCGATGGTCGCTTCGAACTCCGGCCGATCCGTGAAGGCTCGGTGATCAACGACAATGGCTTCGATTCCGGCGCGCGCCGCCCGCGCCAATCCTTGAACGCCGGGACGATTGCTGATCACCAGCACGATCTCGGCGCTGGATTCGGGCTGTGCGGTGGCGTCGATCAGGGCCTGGAGATTTGAGCCACCGCCCGAGATCAGGACCGCGACGCGACGGCGGGCCATGTGCTCTCGAGCCCATTGAACTCGACCCGCGGTCGACCGGAGGCGGTCACCACGCTGCCAATCGTGTGAACGGTCTCGCCCTTGGCGACGAGAGCCGCGCGTACGGCCTCCTCTCGGCTCGGGTCGACCACGAGGATCATCCCAATGCCGCAATTGAAGGTGCGCATCAGGTCCATGGCGCCGAGCTGGCCGGCGTGTGCCAGCCATGCGAATACGGGCGGCAGGCTCCAGCTGCCCGCATCGATCCGCATGATCTGGCCTTCGCCCAGGACGCGCGGCGGATTCTCGACCAGTCCGCCGCCGGTGACATGGGCCAGGGCTTTGACGCCACCTGCCTCGATCGCGGCGAGGCAGCTCGCGACATAGATGCGCGTCGGCGCCATTAGCACGTCGCTGAGCCGCTGCTCGGGGTTCCAAGGACACGGGTCGCTTATGGCCAGGCCTTGTTCGCGCAGTACGAGCCGTACCAGTGAGAAGCCGTTGGCGTGCACGCCAGACGACTCCAGGCCCAGGACGACGTCGCCATCGGTGATCAGGTCGGGGCGCGGCAGCACGGCGTCGCGCTCGACCGCACCCACGGCGAACCCGGCCAGATCGAACTCGCCCCGCCCGTACAGCCCGGGCATCTCGGCTGTCTCGCCGCCGATCAGCGCGCAGCCGGCAAGCCTGCAGCCCGCACCGATGCCCGCCACCACCTCGCCAGCTACGGCCGGCACGAGGCGTCCTGTGGCGAAATAGTCGAGAAAGAACAGCGGCTGTGCGCCCTGCACCACCAGGTCGTTGACGCACATCGCCACTAGATCGATGCCGATGGCATGGTTCGCAGCGGCCTCGGCGGCGAGCAGCACCTTGGTGCCGACACCGTCGGTCGTTGCCACCAACACCGGGTCACGGAAGCCGCAGGCGGCGAGGTCGAATAGACCGCCGAACCCTCCGAGGCTGCCCATGGTGCCGGTGCGGCCCGTGGCTTTGGCCATGGGCGCGATTCGCTGTACGAGGTCCGCCCCGGCGTCGATGTCGACGCCGGCCTCGGCGTAACGGCCGGCGGCTGGTGTGCCTTGTATCGTCATGCTTGCGTAGGTAGTTGACGGGGACTCGGGTCGGTGGGCGACAGAAGCCAACGCATACAGAGTGACATCGCGATGCGCAACGAAGCTTCCGCTCGGTCCTGGTGGCTACACGCCGCTATGATGGCCTTGGCAATGTTCGCCGTGGTCTCCGTGGCTGCCGCAGCCGACATGTACCGAGTACAGGGTGTGCCCGTCGACGAGACGGCGGAGAGTGGTGTGGCTGCGCGCGAGCTGGCTATCACAGCCGGAAAGCGCGAGGGGCTGCGGCGTCTGCTGCAGCGGCTGACGGCGCCTTCGGTCCATGACCGCCTTCCGGACGTGTCCGCCAGTCCGATCGAGCAGTACGTGAACAGCTTCGAGATCGCGCAGGAGAGGGTGGGGCCGAACCGCTACATCGGGACGCTGAACGTGAGTTACGTCGCGGCAGCAGTCCAGTCGCTGCTGGAAAGCGCGGGCATAGTTTATGTCACCCGCCGGTCGGACCCCATCCTGGTCGTGCCGATCGAGCTGATCGATGGCGCACCCGTGGCTTGGGTCGATGCCAGCCCATGGCGTGCCGCTTGGTACGAGGGGATCGATCAGGCGACGGTGACCGTGCTGGCCTTGCCGCTGGGAGATCTCGCGGATATCGCGGCAGCGCCGCCCGAGGCGATCATGGCTGCGGATCGCGCATCGCTCGATGCGCTGGCCAGCCGTTATGCCGCGTCGACGGTGATGGTCGCCACCGCCAGCACTCGGCTCGCGGAGCCGTCAGGAGCGCTCTCAGGTATCGACATAACGGTCCGCCGCGAAGATGCCTGGAACCGCCCGCTGCTGAAGGCCGTTGTCGAACCGGAGCCAGGCGAGACGCCCGAAGCGACCATGGACCGTGCTGTGGGTGAGGTGATCGCGGCGATCGAGGACAATTGGAAAGCGGACACCATTGGGCGAGCGGAGGCACTGCAGGTGCTTCCGGTCGTGGTGCCGCTTGCCGGGCTGCGGGCGTGGGTGCAAATAAAGCGTGATCTGGGCGAACTGGACGAGATTCGCTCGGTGGTGGTGGACGAGTTCAGTCAGTCCGAGGCGCGGGTGCAGATCGGCTTTGTGGGAGACCTGGAGCCGCTGAAGGCAGCGGTGGGGCGAGTTGGCTTGGCGTTGGATCAGGAGAGCGATGGATGGCGGCTGCATCCAGCGGACGAGCCGGCGGCGTTGGATTCGCAGCCGTACGTGTCGCCCGCTACGCCTTGAGCGTGCTGGATCGCAATGCGGCGAACGTGCTGACCCTGGCGCGTTTGTTCTGCGTGCTGCCGCTTGTTCTACTCGTCGATGCCGGTGACTATCACGCTGCCGCGCTGGTGTTCTTCTTCGCGGCCTTCACCGACTTGGCCGATGGCTATGTGGCCAAGCGGTTCAACCGGATCACCCCGCTGGGTGCCGTGCTCGACCCGATCGCCGACAAGCTGCTAATGGACAGTCTGTTCTTGACGCTGGCGTTCGGTGGACATCTGCCGCCGTGGATAGCCCTGCTGGTGATCGGCCGGGATCTGCTCATGGTGCTGGGTACCCTAACGCTGCGGATGCTCGCCGGCCGTTTCCGGGTCGAGCCATTGCTGGTCGGCAAACTGTCGACCTTCTTCCAGATCATGCTCGGTGGGGTCGTCCTGGGCCGGCTGTCGTATCTTCCGGCATTGGAGGTCCTCGTGCATGCCGTTCTCGTCCTGACCACCGTCTTCGTGATCGGCTCGGCATTCGCCTATGTGCATTCAGCCGGGCGAATTTGGATGCTCGCCCGCGTCGCCCGCTGACGATCCCTTGACCACCAGCGCCGCCTCATCGGATCGCCCGGCGGCATTTCCCCGCCAGCTCGTGCTGGACCTGCCCTACGCGGTGGGTGAGGGGCTCGCCGACTTCCTGCCGTCACCCTGCAACCAGGAAGCCCTGGATGCCGTGCTGCGTTGGCCGGACTGGCCGTCCAGCGCCTGCCTGATCATCGGGCCGCGAGCCAGCGGCAAGTCCCATCTCGCGCGGATCTGGGCTGCTCGAGCAGGAGCCGTTTTCCTGCGCGGTCCCGAGCTCTGGGAGCCGGCGGCGCCGCTGCACCGGGTAGGTGACGCCACCACCTGCGTGGTCGACGACGCTGAGGACATGGCCGACGAGACGCTGCTGTTTCACCTCTACAATCATCTGGCCGAGCGGGGGGGCGGGCTGCTGCTGACGGGCGCTCGGCCTGTGGCCGCATGGTCACTGCGCCTGAAGGACCTGAGGTCGCGGCTGCTGACGGCGTGGCCGGTGCGTATCGGGCCACCCGACGACGGCCTGCTGGCAGCGCTGCTGGTCAAGCAGCTGGCCGATCGACAGTTGCAGGCCGATCCGGACGTCCTGCCCTTCTTGGTCAACCGCATCGAGCGCTCGTTTGCCGCTGCACGACTTGTGGTGCGGGCGCTCGACCGGGCATCCTTGCGGGCGCGTCGGCCGCTGACGATGCCGCTGGCGCGGCAGGTGCTCGACGAGCTCGAACAGGAACAGGGGGCTGGAGAAACATGATGGATCTGCGGATTGCGGGGCGGAAGGCTATTGTCTGTGCCGCCAGCAAGGGCCTCGGCCGCGCATGCGCAGTGGCACTGGCCGAGAACGGTGTGGCGCTGGTGATCAACGCTCGCGGCCAGGAGGCGCTGGAGGCCACGGCCGAGGAGATTCGTCGCCAGCATGGCGTGATGGTCACCGCTGTAGCGTCGGACATTACCACGCCCGAGGGTCGGGCCCAGGTGCTGGCAGCTTGCCCGGAGCCGGACATCCTGATCAACAATGCCGGCGGCCCGCCGCCGGGCGACTTCCGTGACTGGGAGGAGGCCACCTGGTTCGCCGCGCTGCGGGCCAACATGCTGACGCCGATCGAGTTGATGCGCGCCGTCGTCGACGGCATGGGCACGCGCGGCTTCGGTCGAATCGTCAACATCACCTCGGCCGCCGTCAAGGCGCCCATCGCCGAGCTCGGGCTCTCCAACGGCGCCCGAACGGGGCTCACCGGCTTCGTGGCGGGGCTGTCGCGAGCGGTGGCGGGGCAGGGCATCACCATCAACAATATTCTTCCCGGACGCTTCGCGACCGATCGGCTGACCAGCAATATGGCTGCCAATGCCGCCCGACGCGGACTGCCGGTGGAGGAGGTGGAGCGCGCGGCGCGGGCCGCCATCCCGGCCGGTAGATTCGGCGATGCCGCAGAGTTCGGCCAGCTCTGCGCCTTCCTGTGCTCCACCAGCGCCGGCTACATCACCGGGCAGAATCTGCTGATCGACGGCGGCGCCTTTCCCGGCACACTGTGAGTCAGGCGTTGGGGCGCCGCCTCGAGACCATCCGAGCAGCCCCGGTGCGGATCGTGGCCGGCCTGATGAGCGGCACGTCCATGGACGGTATCGATGTGGCGGTATGCCGGATCGCTGCCGGCGAGCCGCGGCTGCTGGAACTGCTCGGGGCGACGACGATGCCCTGGGACCCGGCTTTGGCAGCACGCCTGCTGCGTGCACATGTTGCCGATGCACTGGAGCTTTCCCGTCTCAACCGTCTGACGGGCGAGGCATTTGCCGACGCCGCGGCTGGCCTCGCCCTGACGTTGGGCGTGACGTTGGATCTCGTCGGCAGCCACGGTCAGACCGTGGCACACGAACACGGCGACGCCACGTTGCAGATCGGCGATGCGGCATTCCTGGCCGAGCGGCTGGGTTGTCCCGTGGTGAGCGATTTCCGGCAGAACGACATCGCTGCCGGTGGCTGTGGCGCGCCCTTGGTTCCGATCGTCGATCGCTGGCTGCTGTCGCGGCCGAAGACCGGCGTCTTGGCGCTCAATCTCGGTGGAATCGCCAACCTCACGGCCTTGCCGCCTCGCGAAGATCTTACGGCGCCGGTGCTCGGCTTCGACTGCGGGCCCGGCAACATGGCGCTCGACGAGCTGGCGCGACGCCATTCCGGCGGCGCGGACGCGTGCGATCGTGACGGGCGTCTCGCCGCTGCCGGGGAGGTGGATCAGCCCTTGCTCGCGGAGCTGCTGGCGGATCCCGTGCTGGCGACGCCACCACCCCGCTCCCTGGGGCGCGAGCAGTATGGCGCGGCGTTCGTCGACGGCCTGCTCGGGCGCCATCCTCCTGCCGACGAGCGGGCCTGGCTGAGCCTGTTCGCGACGCTGACCGAGCTCACGGCCCGGGCAGTGGCACTGTCCTACCGGCGGTATGCGGAGCCGATCCAGCCCGCCGACGAGGTGGTGGTCAGTGGCGGCGGCGCACGCAATGGTGAGTTGATGCGCCGTCTGGCCGTGGCCCTGGCGCCGACGCCCGTCACCACCAGTGATCGTTACGGCTTGCCGGTCGACTACAAGGAGGCGATCGCCTTCGCGCTGCTGGCTTCGGCGCGCGTGGATGGTGTCGTGGCCAATCTGCCGGCTGTGACTGGTGCTCGGCGCTCGGTCCTGCTGGGCAAGGTGACGGAGGCCTGAACCACTTAACCATTTCATAAAGCATTACTTCGATACTCCAATGCGCATGCCGATCGCGCTGGAGTTTCGAATGAGCCTGCTGTCCTGCCGTGCCTGCCATGCAGCACAGCTCGCCGCGTTGGCGTTTGTGCTGGCCCTGGCCGGCTGTGGTGGCGTACCCGAAAGCCCGCTGCCGGCAGGTGAGCGTCCGGGTGATTTGCTGCCCGAAAGTGCTCGGACGCGGTCAGACAGTCTGGTCAGATTGGGGGAGACAGCCTTGCGGAGCGGCGAGGTCGATATCGCGGCCACGCTGTTCGAGCAGGCGGGAGCCATTGATCGCAACAATATCCGTGCCGCCATCGGTCTGGGCGACTCGCTGCTGGCAGCCGGCCGTGGCCTGGATGCGAGCCGGGCCTTCGAGCGGGCCCTGGCGCTCGAGCCCACGCTGCCTGCCGCACAGTACGGCTATGCCCGCGCCATGATTGCCATTCGACGGCCGGAGGTTGCCGCCGACCATCTGCGGCGCCTCGTGGCCAGCGATCCCAGCGACGTGGCGGCGATCAACGCCCTTGGCGTCGCCTATGATCTTCTGGGCGAGCATGGCAAGGCCACCGAGACCTATCGGCTCGGGCTGGCATTGGTGCCGGCGTCGATGCAGTTGCGAAACAATCTTGGGCTCTCGCTGGCGCTGCAGGAGAGGTTTCCGGAGGCCTTGGAATTGCTGCGGCCGCTGGCGGAAGGCGCCGAGTCGACGAGGCGCACCCGCCAGAACCTTGCGCTGGCCTATGGCCTGCAAGGCGACCTTGGCAGGGCCGAGCGGCTGGGCCGGGTCGATCTCGATGGCGCCGACGTGCGTGCCAACCTGTCCTATTTCGCTACCGTCCGTGGCCTCGCCGATCCCATCGCCAAGGCCGCCGCATTGGCACCGGAAACGGTACCCGAATGGGATGAACCACGCCGCGCCACACCGAATCAGGCGAGGCCCCGCACGCTCCCGGCGGCGCCTCGCAACTCGGCGCCTGCGCCGCGAGAGCCCAAAGCGGGGCCTCGCCGGTTGACCCCGGCCCTGAACCTCGTCGATGTGACCCAGCTGCCCACTGGCGGTTGGTTCGTCAATGTCGGCAAGTTTCCTGATGCCGCGGCCGCCACCGCAAGCTGGCAGGTGATGCGGACCGAGCATGCGGCAGAACTCGGCGGATTGGGCAAGCTTGCCGGCTCGGGCGACGGACCGGAGCCGCTTTTGGTCGGCCCGGTGGCCGACGAGGCCGGGGCGCGCCAGGTCTGCCAGTCCCTTGGCGAGGCCGCGCCTGGGTGCCAGCCGATCCAGCTCTAACGCTGTGCTGCGCGGCGTGCCGGCTGCATCCGGCCACCTCTGCCGTTTGCCGCAACGATCCGCGGCTTTGCCCGTCGAACATGGCGGCCTGACGCGGCCGTCCAACCCACTGGCGAGCACCGCACCCATACTGCGACCTGGGACACGATCCACGTGGGATCGCGCCGATCGAAAGGCACCACGGCAGTGCGGCAGGTGACGGTCACCTGCCCAGCGCCGCCTCGATCGCCGCGGAGATCGCCTGCATCTGCCCGTAGAGACCGCCCGTGCCACCACCCAGCGCCTGCAGGCCGGCAACGCACAAGATCGCTACCAGAGCCGCGAGCAGGGCGTACTCGATCGCGGTGGTCCCCTGCTCGTCGCGGCTCAGCGAGGGCGGACAGCAGCAGCCTTGGGATGGGCGTGGAGCAGGCGTCATGGTCACTCTCATACTTCGGGCGAGCCTACGCGAACGGCATCAAGAGAGCGTTAAGGCCCCGCTGATATGCTCAGGTGGCCAGTATGTCGGGCTCCCGGATCAGGCGCGCTGCTTCGAGCAGCACGCTGGGCGGGTCTGAAAGTGTCACCGCCGACAGGCGCCGGCGCCATGCCCGCGCACCAGGCAGGCCGTTGAACAGGCCCAGCATGTGGCGGGCCACGGCACGAGTGGGCACACCGCGCTGGCCTTGCGCCTCCGCATAGGAGGTCATCGCTTCGACCACCTCATGGCGGCCGAGCTTTTCGTCGCCGTCGCCGATCAGCAGCCGGTGGAAGCCGGTCAGGGACCAGGGATTCTCGTAGGCTTCGCGCCCGATCATCACACCGTCGACGTGATGCATCTGGTCCAGGGTCGCCGTGGGCTCGCGCAGGCCGCCATTGAGCACGATCTGCAGCTCGGGAAACTCCCGCTTCAGACGGTGCACGATGTCGTGGCGCAGAGGCGGGATTTCACGGTTCTCCTTGGGGCTGAGGCCCTTAAGCCAAGCCTTGCGGGCATGCACGATGAAGGTCATGCAGCCCGCGGCGCGCACTGTTGCCACGAAGTGTGCGAGAAAGGCGAACTCTTCGCTATCGTCAATGCCGATCCGGCACTTGACCGTGACCGGCACCGCTACGGCGGCAGCCATCGCAGCGACGACGTCTGCCACGCGCTCCGGCTCGGCCATCAGGCAGGCGCCGAACCGCCCGCGCTGGACACGATCCGACGGACAGCCGCAGTTGAGGTTGATCTCGTCGTAGCCCATGGCGGCGCCGATGGCGGATGCTCGGGCGAGCTCGGTTGGCTCGCAGCCACCCAGTTGCAGCGCCACGGGATGCTCCGGCAGGTCGAAGCCGAGATGGCGCTCGACGTCGCCGTGCAGGACCGCACCCGCGTGCACCATCTCCGTATAGAGTAGCGCACGTGGGGCCAGCAGCCGATGAAACTGGCGACAATGCCGGTCCGTCCAGTCCATCATCGGGGCCACCGATAGCCGACGGGCGGAAGAGGGTACCGTATCCAAGGTCATCGTGAGGTCATTGTTGCTATGAGGTGCATCGGCAGGGCGATACTCGTCCGAGCCTAGCCGCAACTGGGCCCGCTTACCGCAAGACGCAAGGTGCTGCCGACGCCGACACCCGGCAGGGCGACAGCTTGTCGGTGCGACGGCAATCCCCGATTGCCATCAAGGATACACTCAGAAGGAAAACGACTGTCACATCGGGTCGCATTGGACGATCCTGAGAGGCAAGTGCGGCTCGGACAGGCTAGCATGGATGGATCATGGGGTCGCGTTGCGCGGCCAAGAACTCGCTCGCCAGTGAGGCTTTGCATGCGGCTCTACGACTACTCGCGCAGCTCCGCGGCTTACCGCGTCCGTATAGCACTGCGTCTGAAAGGCCTGAGCTGGGATGCGGTACCAGTAGACTTGCGCCGAGGAACACATCGCACACTGGATTATCTGAAGCGGAATCCGCAGGGTCTGGTGCCGACTATGCAGGACGGCGAGGTCACCTTGACGCAGTCCATGGCGATCATGGAGTATCTGGACGAGAAGTTTCCCGAGCCGGCGTTGATGCCGTCCGACCCGGTGGGCAGGGCGCAGGTGCGCTCGCTGGCCCAGCATCTCGCCTGCGAGATCGGGCCCTTGACCAGCCTGCGGGTGCTGCAGCACCTGCAGCATCGACTGGGTATCGGGGACCGCGAGCGGAGCGGCTGGTATCGGCACTGGATCGCCGAGGGGTTCACCTCGCTCGAAGTGCGGCTTGCGGCGGTTGCCGGGGCGTTCTGCTATGGCGATCAGGTGACGCTGGCGGATCTGTGCCTGGTCCCGCAGGTGTACAACGCACGGCGCTACAATTGTGATCTGGAGCCATTCCCGCAGATCCGCCGCATCGAGGCCGCCTGCCTGCGCCTCCCCGCCTTCGACGAGGCACGACCCGAGCGACAGCTGGACGCAGCCTGACGGGCGGAAGCTCAGCCAGGGACGGCACCGGTCAGCGCCTGGCCCAACGCCCGAAACGGCAACAATACGCACTCGTGACGGCTCTTGATGGCGCTGACCGGCGCGAACATCGCGAGCTCGGGCCAGTCCGGAGCAAGTGTCTCGCCAGACAGTACACGCTGCAGCTGTGCCATCACTTCAGCCACGGCTCCGGCGGTGGCACCTTTGGCATGGCGAGCGAGCACCGATGCCGCCGCCTGCGTCAGCAGGCAGCCACGCGTTCGCTGGCTCAGCTCCGTGACGACATCGGCGCCGAGCCTAAGATCGAGCGTCACCCGGTCGCCGCAGAGCGGATTGTCGCACGTCACGGACAGGTCCGGTTCTGCCAGACGGCCGTTGCCGTGCGCGGACTTGGCTTCGGCCAGGATGGCGTCGTTGTAGAGCTGCTGGTTCATCGGGCATCCAAGCGAAGGCGCCGGATCACCATGTCGAGGCCGGTCAGCATGGCGTCGACGTCGGCGGTGTTGTTGTAGGGCGCCAGGCTGGCGCGCGCCGTTGCCGGCAGGTCGAAAGCGTCCATCAAGGGCTGCGCGCAATGATGACCGCCGCGCAGGCAAACGCCGTATTCGTCGAGCATCTGGCAGACATCGTGCGGGTGGACGCCGTCGACGATGAACGACACCACGCCCAACCGTGCCTGAGTACCTTGCGGCCCCTGGATGCGCACACCGTGGAGACCGGTAAGGCCATCCAGCATCCGCGCCGTCAGCAGCTTCTCCTGCTCGGCCAGTTGCCGCCAGTCCAGCGTGGCGAGCCACGCCGCCGCCGCTCCCATGCCGATCGCCGGGCCGATCGCCGGCGTGCCGGCCTCGTAGCGATGCGGTGGCGGGGCGTAGGTCGACCGCTCGAGTTTCACCCGGCGGATCATCTCCCCACCGCCCAGGAACGGCGGCAGCTCGGCTAACAGCTCCTTCCGGCCCCAAAGGGCGCCGGCCCCCGTGGGCCCGAACATCTTGTGCGCCGAGAAAGCATAGAGGTCGCAGCCCAGCACACCCACATCGAGCGGCCCGTGCGGCGCCCGCTGCGCGCCATCGAGCAGGAAGACGGCGCCCACGGAATGGGCGGCGTCGCGCAGCAACGCGACGTCGGCCAGCGCACCGGTGACGTTAGAAGCATGGGCCACGGCCAGGACCCGGGTTCGTTCGGTCAGGACTTCATCGAGCCGATCGTAGGCGAGCCTGCCCTCGTCGTTGACCGGAATGGCGCGCAGCCGTGCACCCGTGCGCTGGGCCGCCATCTGCCACGGCACCAGATTGCTGTGATGCTCCAGTTCCGAGACCAGAATCTCGTCACCCGGGCGCAGGCGTGCCGACAGGGCGTGCGCCGCGATGTTGATCGCCAGCGTGCACCCCGAGGTGAAAACGACCTCGTCGGCATCAGCGGCGCCGATATACGCTGCCACCTCGCCCCGAGCCCGCTGGAAGGCGTTGGTCGCCTCGTCGGCCAGACGGTAGACGCCCCGCTTGACGTTGGCCCTAGTCGTGGTCTCGAACCGCCACAGTGCTGCCGCTGCTGCTGCGCAGATCTGCCCGGTCGCCGCGTTGTCCAGATAGTGGAACGGCTGCGCCTGGGCGGCGAAGATCGGGAACTGGTCGCGGATGTCGTTCATGAGCCAGCTGCTGCGTAAGCCGCCAACGCCTCCGGCGTATCGATGTCCAGCAATGGCGCATCGTCGTCGACCTCGACTTCAGCCACGCTCGCCGCATGGGTACGGATCAGCTGCTTTGCGCCGACATCGCCCGTGATGTCCAGCATCTCGTCGAAGAGCTCGCGCGACCAAAGGACCGGATTGCCCAGCTGGCCCAACCGGGTCGGGACCACGATGCGCCGGTCGGCCGCCGGGTCGAAGGCGGCCAGCAGCCGGTCGATGAGCGCGGCGCTCACCAGGGGCATGTCGCCGAGGCACACGACGGTGCCGTCGACTTCTGGTGGCAGCGCGGCGAGCCCGGCCCGCAGCGAGGTGCTGAGCCCCTGGGCATAGTCCGGGTTGACGGCAAAGCGTACCTTGAGCCCGCGCAAGGCCTGACGGACCTCGTGTTGCTGGTGCCCAAGCACGACCACCACCGGCGCCGCTGCGGATGCGAGTGCCGCCTCGACCACATGCCGCACCATGGGTCTGCCCTTGACCGGCAGCAGCAGCTTGTTGGGGCCACCCATCCGGCGGGACTGGCCCGCCGCCAACACGATGGCAGCGGCACGCGGCTGGGATGCAGCCGCCGCATTCTCACGTGGCTGCGGCCGTGAGGAGATCTCGGTGAGCAGGCCGCCCACGCCCATGCGCATGATATCGCGGCCGGTCACCGTCAGGCCGGCTGCCAGCCGCTCCAGGACCCAGTCGAAACCGTTGAGCTTGGGCGAACGGCAACAGCCGGGAAGGCCCAGCACCGGACGCTGGCCGAGATGCGCCAGCAGCAGCAGGTTGCCCGGGTCCACCGGCATGCCGAAATGATCGATCTGCCCGCCTGCTGTCACGATGGCCGAGGGCAACACGTCGTTGCGATCGGCGATGGCCGAAGCACCGGCGATCAGCAGTAGGTCGAAGCCGCGGGCATCGGCGTCCCGGATCAGGCTCGCCAGCGCTTGGGGTTCATGCGCGCAACGGGTCTCGCCGGCCAGCTCGCCGCCGACGGCCTCGACGCGGTCGCGGGTGATGCGGACGGTCTTGTCCAGCACCTTGGGTGCGACGGTCGGCAGTTCGGTCTGAATCAGCCGCACCCGCCGTGGCTCGAACGGCGCCAGCCGCACCAGCGGGCCGTCGGCCAGAACGGCGCAGCAGAGCTCCAGCAGGGCCGCGGGAATCGAGAATGGGATGATCTTGACCGTGGCCACCATCTGCCGCGGCTCGACCACGGCGAAGCCCGGCAACGACGCCAGGGTGACCCTCTCGTCGATCTGGTTGAAACGGTCGATCCGCTCAGGGTCCAGCACCAGGACCCCCCGCCCATCGGCATAGAGGTTGGCGCGGCCCGTGAAGGCAGGTGCCAGAGCCACGTGCGCACCGCCGACAAGAGCTGCAATTCGACCGGCGGCCTCGTCCTCGCCGATATCGTCGGGCTCGAAGCGAACGGCGAAGACCGCCTCGACGCCCGCTTCCCGCAGGTGCTCGAGGTCGGGAGCAGACAGCTTGCGGCCCTTGCGGAAGACCACGGTACCGGCTTTGACGCCGTGGGCTAGGACGGTACCGCCGGCTTCAGCGAGCGCGAAACGTTCGAATTGCATCCGCGCTCCCCCAGACGGTTGCGATCCACCTCATATAGCGGGTGCGCTTCGCAGCGGCGAGGGCTCGACAGATGCGTCCAGCGCGGTACTTTCATGCGCGCCGCGGCGGTCCAGCCGGGCATCGTCTCCCGGAGCCGTTGGAATTGCCCACGATCGCTGTGGCTGAGAGCCCGGCCAAGGCACTGCCGGGTGCCGGCGCGCGCCTGATCGGCCCGCTCCTCGTGCTCAGCCTGCTGAGCGTCCCGTTTACCTGGTGGCTGCCGCTGTTCGTGGCCAGAGTGCCGTTCCTTTGGCGGCACGAGGTGTCGATCGCGAGCGGCCTTGCCGAGCTGTGGCGGCTGGATCTGCTCCTGTGGTCAGCCGTCCTGCTCTTTTCCGTGCTGACCCCACTGGCCAAGGGCGCCGCCCTGGTGTGGGTCTGGTATCGGGAGCCGATCGATCGTGCCCGCCGGCAGATTGACCGGCTCGCCCTGCTGAGCAAGCTGGCGATGACCGAGGTGTTCCTGCTTGCCGTGATGCTTGTCGGCCTCAAGGGCGTCGGTATTGGCCGCGTGGAGGTGAGCTGGGGCCTGCACCTGTTCATCGCAGCGGTGCTGCTGTCGTTTGTCGCCTCGAGCTGGGCAGGCGCAGCGTTACTGGCGGGGCCGACTACTCGGCCGTCGCCACATCGCGCGAGAGAAACGCCTTGAACGACGGCCAGATGTCCTCCCGGCGCTCGATCAGCACCGACTGGAAATTGTCCTCGTCTAAGCGCCGGAAGCGCTCGAGCATCGAACTCTCGTAATAGTGCGAGCCCATCGGCTTGATCTCGCCATAGCCGAACAGGTTGCAGATCTCGCAGAGTTCGCGCGCAGCTTTCATCGCCTCGTCATTGTCGGATTCGAAATTGTCACCGTCAGAGCAGTGGAACGCATAAATATTCCAGTGGTCAGGATGGTACCGCTGCTGAATCACATCCAGTGCCTTGCGGTAGCCCGACGAAATCAGGGTGCCGCCGGATTCGCCCTTGTGGAAGAATTCCTCCTCGGTGACTTCCTTTGCCTGGGTATGATGCGCGATAAAGACGATCTCGACTGCTTTGTATTTCGTGCACAGGAACTGATAAAGGAGGAAGAAAAAGCTTCGTGCCAGATACTTCTTCAGCCGGTCCATCGAGCCGGACGTATCCATGATGCAGACGACGACGGCGTTGCTCTCCTCACGCTCGTCCAGCACCAGCCTCTTGTAGGTCAGGTCCTCCTTGCGGAACGGGAAGGATGGCCGGTCGCCGGCCTCCGGCTGGGCCTCCTAGGCCAGCGTCGATAGGGGGACGCCGGCGGCGATCTTGCGCCGGAGCTTGGCCTTGATGGTCCGCCGGCGGTCGAGATGGACGCGGATGCCGGCCTTGCGGTAGCCCTGCCGTCGCGCGATCCGCTCGGCCATGGCCTGCTTGAGGATCTTGCGCTCCAGGTCCGGCAGCTCGAGATCCTCGAACATGATGTCGATGAGCTCGTCGAGCGTGATCTCAGTCTCGTAGTAGTCGAGCCCCGGATCGCTGCCCGCTGGCCCCTGCCCGCGGTCGCCCTTGCCGCGGGCCGAGCCCACAACCTGACCCGGCTCGGTGTTGCCGTCACCCGTTCCGACGCCGCCGGCATTGTCGCCGTAGACGAAACGGTACTCCTTGACGCCGCGTATCGGCACCTTGATCACGCGGTCGCGGTCGCGGCCAATGATGCTTTCCTCCGCGATCACGTCGGCGATGTTTTCGCGAATCGATCGGCGCAGCTTCTCGCGATGCCGTTTGCGATCGCCGGCGCTGCGGTCGGACCGCAGCGCCTCGGATTCAGAGTAGGGTCTGAATGTGCTGCTCATGCCGGTCGCGGCCCGGCGGCCCGAAGGAAGGCCACCTCGCCGTCAGTCCTTCCACAGGTGGTTGGAGGCGTACTTCAAGATCGTGTCGATGCTATCCTCGTTGTACCCCTGCGCCATCAGGTTTTCCACCATGGCATCGTATTTATGCCGCTGCTCGTCGTCCCGCGTGCGGGCCTTGGTGATGATGCGACTGATGTCGCGGACCGAGTTCATCAGCTTCTTCTCGATCGCTTCCTTCAGCGGCTCGTAAGATGCGTAGTCGATCTTCTCGCCTCGCCGCGTCGCGGCCCACAGATAGGCAATCACCTCCTGCCGGAACCCGTCGGCGGCGGGGCCGATGATGGCGATCTGCTCCTCGATCGATTTCAGGAAGGATTCGTCGGGCTGCATCTCGTCGCGGGTCGCTGGATCCTTGACCTTGGTCTTGGTGACGTAGGCCTCGGCATGATCGAGATAATTGTGGAACAAGGTCTCCGCCTGACCCTGGAAGCTGTAGACGAAGGCCTTGGTGATGTCCTTCTCGAGCATCTCCAGATAGACCTTGTGCAGTGTGTCCTGCAGAAACTCGAGATAGTGCTTCTTCGTGTCGTCTGCGATGTCCGCTTCCTTGACCATCCCGATCAGCGCCTCGCGCACGTTGATCGGGTGGATCGTCCCACCGTTGCGGGTGAGCGCGGTGTCCAGCGCCTTCATGATGAACCGGGTGCTGATGCCGTAGAGCCCCTCGCGCTTCGCGTCCTCGCGCAGCTCGTGCACGGTGAGCTTCTTCGGGCGCCCCTTCTCCAGGACCTCCTCGCCATTGTAGATCTTGAGCTTCGTCATCAGGTCGCATTTCGGCGACGCATCGAGGCGCGACAGCACCGCGAACATTGAAGCTATTTCAAGCGTATGCGGGGCAATCTTCGCGTTGAACTTCGAGCGGTCGAGGAATTTGCGATAGATCTTCACCTCTTCCGACAAGCGCAGATTGTAGGGGACCTTGACCACCACGATACGATCCAGAATCGCTTCGTTGGTGTGGTCGGCCTTGAATTTCTGCCACTCGGCCTCGTTGCTGTGCGCCACGATGCAGGTGTCGACGTAGATCGTGCCGTGCCGGCCGGGGGCCGGTACGAACTTTTCCTGCGTCGCGGTGATCATCGTGTGGAGATACTCGGTCTCGTTCTTGAAGACCTCGATGAACTCCACCATGCCACGGTTGCCGACATTGAAGGCGCCATTCAGCTCCAGCACGCGCGGGTCGCCCTCGCTGAACCGGTCGAGCTTGCTGATATCCTCCGAGCCGATCAGGACCGACGTATCCTGGTTGTTCGGGTCGACCGGCGGTACCACGCCGATGCCGCGCCGCGCGCGCTTGCTGAAGCTAACGGTCTTGATCGGCACGTTCTCGTACTTGCCGTCATGCTCGTTGATCAGGCGCCAGCGGCAGACCGGGCACAGGTCGCCTTCGACCTTGGTGCCGAGCATGTCCTCGAAAGCCTTGCGCAGATGGCGCGGGATCAGGTGCAGCGGCTGCTCGTAGATCGGGCAGCCTTCGATGACGTGGATCGGGTCGAGGTCCTCGAGCCCACGCTTCAGGCGTTCGACCAGCGAGCTCTTGCCGGAACCCACGGGACCCATCAGGTAGAGGACCTGACGCGCCTCTTCGCCCCCCATCGCCGCCGAATGGAAGTAGCGGACGATCTTTTCCAGCGTACGTTCCATGCCGAAAAACTCGTCGGCGAAGAAATTGTAGATCTTCACCGACTCATCGCCGAACACGCGCTTGGCGCGCGGGTCAGCCTCCAGATCGAGCTCGGTCTCGCCCGGCCCGGCCATCATGTCGTACATGCGCCGGTGGGAGAGATCGGCCAAGCCGGGCCGCTGCTTCACCAGCTCGAGATACTGAAGGAAGGTTCCCTGCCATTCGAGCTTCTGCCGCTCGGAACGGTCCTGCTCGATGATGGAGGCGAAATCGATCGGGTCACCCGGCATGCACACAAACCTCGCTGGTTAGCGTAACGTCAGCAGCACATCCCCCCTGGTCGTCCGCCTATGGCGCCGTGAGTCTTTTAGAAGCTCACCGTACACCATAGCCCAAAATAGTTTCGAACACCGCTTCGATCGACGCGGCGCGCCCCTCCACAGAACCATCTTTTCAAGGAAAGAGCGTCGAAAACGGATGGGACTCTATCGGCGCGCACTGTAGCCAAACCGGCTGAAGCCCACCGGCCTCGTGCGTAACATCATAGCATGTTCCGCTGAAACGGCTATGCCCATCGTCCCGTGATACGTGTCAACGCTCGATGCATGATCCAAGCGAACGCCGGCACGACAACCCCTGGTGCCGGTTTGTAGTCTAGGAATAAGGAAGTTCGCGTCAATACGCGATCGTCACCTGTCACGCATTTATCAACATGCCGTTGCGATGGTTGCGCAGTGCGCGGCACGGTCGGGTCGGCCCGACAATTACCATGCGAATTTAGATAAAATTTTCGATTTCCTGCCCAGCGGCTGTTCCATCGGCCGTTGCCCGTTACGCCGATGCGCGGCGACAGCCAGGGGCAGAGCTTGCCGGCATTGTGGCCTGCCGCTATGCCGCCCGTCGAGACGCACTCAGGGAGGCCAGGGTATGAGTGGTGGGGCGAGCTATCCCAGCTTGAAGGGACGGTCCGTGTTGGTCAGTGGTGGCGGATCGGGAATCGGTGCCCAGATCGTGCGCCGGTTTTGTGAGCAGGGCTGCAAGGTCGCATTTCTCGACATCGATCGTGGCGGCAGCGAGGCGCTGCTCGATGTGTTGGCGGGCGAAGGGCTGACTGCGCCGCTGTTCCTGCCGTGCGACTTGCGCGACTTCGGCGACCTGCGCGAGGCCATCCGTCAGGCTGGCGAGGTCAACGGGCCGATCACGGTCCTGGTCAACAACGCCGCCCGCGACGACCGCCATGCCTTCGACACCGTCACCCCTGAGTTCTGGGACGAGCGTTTCGCCGTCAATCTCAAGCATCAGTTTTTCGCGGCCCAGGCCGTCTATCCGATGATGAAGCAGGCCGGGGGCGGCTCCGTCATCAACATGGGGTCGACGTCGTGGATGGTGGGGCAGGGCGGGATGGCTGCCTACACTGCTGCCAAGTCCGCCGTGTTGGGGCTCACCCGCTCGCTGGCACGCGATTGGGGTGCGGACAATATCCGGGTCAACTCGCTGGCCCCGGGCTGGATCCTGACCGATCGGCAGCGGACGCTGTGGCTGACTGAGGCCGGGAAACAGGAGCTGATGACCCGGCAATGCCTCAAACGTGAGCTGGAGCCGGACGACATCGCACGCGTGGTGCTGTTCCTGGCATCCGACGACAGCGCTGCCATGACGAACCAGAGCTACATCGTCGACGGCGGCTGGGTCTGAGCCCGGCAATCGACGGGCGCGGCCGCGGTGGCGCCCGTCGACATCGGCCGAGGCGAAGAACGCTCAGACCGTGGGTCTGGGCGGGACCGGCCGGAAATACATGCTGCCGCGCATTGACTCGCCGGGAGCCAGGATGTGGACTCCGGTTCCCT
>JAPJRA010000368.1 GCA_030824835.1 Geminicoccaceae bacterium
GGCGCGCCCATCGCCGGCGGCGTCATCGGTGCCGGAGCCGAAGTGTCCTGGCCGCGACCCACCCGCCCAGGTGACGTGCTCCAGGTCGAGAGCGAGGTCCTGGACATCGTGCCTTCGAGGTCACGCCCCGGTCGCGGGATGGTCACGATCCGCAGCGAGACCCGCAATCAGCACGGCGAGGTGTTGCAGATCCTCACCGCCAAGCTCGTGGTCCCACGCCGTCCGTCGTCGGCTGATGCTACCGCTCAGTGAGTGGCCACGAAGAACAGCCGCTTGAACGGGAACACGGTTACGCCGGAGGCATCGGTCGGATAGGCCGCACGCAGGCGCTCGGCGAGGCTGCGTTCGAAGGCCTGGGAGGCTTCACTGCCGGCGCCACCCAGGGCCGCGTGCACGCGAAGCAGCGTGGTACCGCGCAGCCAGTCCAGCACCGGATCGGCGCCCGTCAACAACTGGTAGTATGTCGTCTCCCACAGATCGACCGACCCGCCGGCCTCCTGCAGCAAGGAAAGATACTCGCCGGGCGCCAGCACATTCTCGCCGAGCTGCAGATCGGCGAGGCGATCGTGCCTCGCGGGTTCCCTCGCCAGCTCGAGCACCAGTTGCTGCGACGGTGAGGTGAAATTGTTGGGCACCTGGACCGCCAGTGTTCGGCAACAGTCGAACAGGTCGGGCAGTAGCTGCAGATGCCCGGGAAGCCAATGCAGGACGGCGTTGGAGTAGATGAGGTCGACCGGCTGGTCGGGCCGCCAGGTGACCGCATCGGCCTCGACCAGCTCGACGGCGGCGTTTGTTTCCGCGGCCTTGGCCAGCATGGCGGCCGACTGATCGACGCCGGTCAGCCGGGCGGTGGGGAATCGCTCGCGCAGGGCCGGGAGCACGACGCCGGTGCCGCAGCCCAGATCGACCACCGATGCGGCATTCGCAAGGTCGACCCGTGCCAGCAGGTCCAGCGCCGGCCGCAGCCGCGGCGCGGCATGGGCCGCGTACTGGACAGGTGACCAGGTAAGTTGCGGCATGGGCGGGGCCTCAGGTTGGCAAGGGCAGATCGAGCCGTTGCAGGGCCTCCGTCTGGCGCTGCTCAAGCTGCTTCACGTCGAAATCGGCGATCAGCTCCATGAACTGCCGGTACCAGTTGACCTGGGCCCCGAGGTGCAGAAACACGGCGCCCAGCCCGATGGCGGCGCGGTCCATGAACACGAACTCGCGGGGTGGGGTGACACCGCCGACCTCGCGCAGCTTCTGATGGACGCGTTGAGCCACCCTGCGACCCTGCTGGCTGCTGTTGGTCTCCTCGATCAGGCGCGCCCGGTCCTCCATCAGTGGACCGTAGAGATAGCCGGCCCATTCGTTGAGGACGTCGATAGTGGCGTTGTCGAGCTTCTCGAAGCCCCAGCTTCGATAGGCGGCGACGGCTAGATCGCGATCACGGCGCGAGAGCGCCCAGTAGAGGTCGATGACACCGTTGACGAAGGCGGGGCGGAAGACCCGGATGCAGCCGAAATCGAGCAGGTTGAGGTCGAGATCGTCGCGCACCGTGTAGTTGCCCAGATGCGGGTCGCCGTGAATCACGCCGTAGCCGTAGAACGGCACGTACCAGGCCCGGAACATCCGCATCGCCAGGCGATTGCGCTCCTCCTGTGACGCGGCCTTGAACTCGAGCAGCGGCTTGCCCTGCAGCCATTCCATCGTCAGCAGGCGACGAGTCGACAGCTCGGGGATCACGGCCGGCACATGGATATGGTCCTCGCCGGCCAGCACCTCGCGATACAGCGCCAGATGCTTGGCCTCCTGCTGGTAGTCGAGCTCCTCCCGCAGCCGGGCCGCTATCTCCTCGTAGATCCGGCTGGTGTCGATGGTCGGATCGTAGCGGCCATGCAGGTTGAAGATCAGCCGCAGCTGCGACAGGTCGGCCTCGACCGCGGCCTCCATGTTCGGGTACTGCAGCTTGCACGCGACGGTCCGGCCGTCGTGAAGCTGCACCTTGTGCACCTGGCCCAGCGAGGCGGCAGCCGCAGCGTCCAGCGGAAACGAGGCGAAGTGGCTCTGCCAGTCCGGCCCGAGCTCCGCCGTCATGCGACGGCGGACAAACGGCTTGCCCATCGGCGGTGCATTGCTCTGCAGCTGCGCCAGTTCGGCTGCGTATTCGGCCGGGAGCGCGTCCGGGATGGCGGCGATCAGCTGCGCCACCTTCATCAGTGGCCCCTTGAGACCGCCCAACGCCTCGCGCAGATCGGACGCGTTGCTCGCGTCCAACCTGCGCCCCAGCATGCGTGCCCCCGCGATCCGCGCCGCCTGCACGCCGACCGTGCCGCTGACCTGCGCATAGCGCTTGACCCGCGACCCGAAGCTGTTCTCGCTGTCGATCTTGCGGGCGGGCACCCTGGGTTCGTTCATGCCTGCTCCGGCATCGTGGCCTCGAGCTGGTCGATCAGCCCTTCCAGCAGGCCCAGCCCCTTGGCCCAAAAGCCGGGGTCGCTGGCATCCAGACCGAACGGTGCCAGCAGCTCCTTGTGCCGGAGCGTGCCGCCGGCACGAAGCATGTCCAGATAGCGCGGCTCGAAGCCTTCCGGCTGTTCCTCGTAGACCGCGTAGAGCGAGCTGACGAGGCAGTCGCCGAACGCATACGCATAGACATAGAACGGCACGTGAATGAAGTGCGGGATGTAGGTCCAGTAGAAGCGGTAGTCCTCTCGGAAGTGGAAGGCCGGGCCGAGGCTTTCGGTCTGTACTTCCATCCAGATGCGGCACAGATCGTCCGGCGTCAGCTCGGCCGCACGACGGGCCTCATGCACCCGCCACTCGAACTCGCAGAACGCGATCTGTCGCACCACCGTGTTGATCTTGTCCTCGATCTTGGCGGCCAGCAGCATCCGCCGCCGCACCGGATCAGTCTCCTGGGCCAGCAGCGCCTGGAAGGTAAGCTGCTCGCCGAACACCGAGGCCGTCTCCGCCAGCGTCAGCGGCGTGCCGGCCATCAGCGGCCCGTGCTGTGCCGCCAGCACCTGATGCACGCCGTGACCCAACTCGTGCGCCAGGGTCATCACGTCGCGATTGCGGCCCTGATAGTTCATCAGCACGTAGGGATGGGCGCTAGGCACGGTCGGGTGACAGAACGCACCGCTGTCTTTCCCCGGCCGGAGCTGGGCGTCGATCCAGGCTCCATCGAAGAATCGGGTCAGGATGTCGGCCAGGGTCGGTGAGAAGGTGCGATAGGCATCCAGCACCACCACCTTGGCGTCCGCCCACGGTCGGCGGGTGTCGACCTCCTCAGGCAACGGCGCGTTGCGGTCCCAAAACTCGAGCTTCTCGAGCCCGAGCCAGCGTGCCTTCAGCGCGTAGTAGCGATGCGAGATCCGCGGATAGGCATCGCGGGCGGCGGCGATCAGCGCGCCCACGACCTCGTCCTCGACCTGGTTGGCCAGGTTGCGCGAGGAGATGGGGCGCTCGAAGTGCCGCCACTCGTCCTCGATGTGCTTGTCCTTGACCAGCGTGTTCATGATCCGCGCGAACAGCCGGACATTCTTGTCCAGCACGCCGCTGATCGACGTCGCCGCCCGCTCGCGCAGCGCCCGATCCGTGGAGGACATCAGGTCGAAGATCTCGGCGCTGGTCAGCTCCTTCCCATCCAGCGGGAAGCGAAGTGCGGCCATCGTCTCGTCGAACAGTCGCACCCAGGCGCTGCGGCCCGTAACGTACTTCTCATGCAGGGTGTGCTCGACCTCGTCCGCCAGCTGGTGCGGCCGATAGCTGCGCACGCTGTCGAGCCAGGGCTGGAAATGCCGGAGCCGGGGCGAGGTCTCGACCAGTGCAGCGAGCGGCGCGTCCTCGAGTTTGTTCAGCTCGAGGGTGACGAACAGCAGCTTGGTGCCGATCGCGTTGATGCGCTCCTGGATGCCCTGGTAGAATCGGCCGACCAGCGGATCGTCGCGATTGGCTGCGAACAGCAGCTGCGCGAACGAGTAAATGCGGCCGGTGCTGTCCTCGATCGCCTCGTAGCGCTCGATCATGGTGGCAAGGCTGTCGCCGTCGAGCTCGGGGAGGTGGCCCTTGTATTGGGCCTCCAGCTCGGTCGCCGCACGATCGCCCGACGCCAGGTCTGCCTCGATGCGCGGATCATCGATGCCCGAATAAAGGTCGCCCAGATTCCATACCGGCCCCTGCTCACTGGGCGCCAAACTTGCCGTGGCCTCGGCCGCCGACGCGATCCACCCGCGCTCGCTGGTCGCCATGTCGTCCCCTTTGTCCGCTGAACTCATCAGATATAAGGCATCGCTGCGGGCCTTCCAGCGGCGATCCTGATGCGTGTCAATCGTCTCACCGGTTGCGCAGTGGCGTCGCCCGTGCTCACTGCCGGCTCGGTACGGCCGGGCCCGTCGTGGCCTTCCAGGACCGACAGGCCCTTGGCGCGACCTCGGGGAGCACGTTCGACCGATGGCAATGCCCGATCTCGGCACAAATCTCGTCACCATGTTCCGGCGATCCGCCCAGGCGGGTGGCGACGGGCCGTTCCTATGGGCGAAATTGCAGGGCACCTATCAGGCCTGGAGCTGGCGCCGGGTCGAGGAGGAGGTTCGTCTGATCGCCGGCTGCCTCGCCCAACTCGGAGTCGCCCCAGGCGACCGGGTGCTGATCGTGTCCGAGAACCGCCCGGAATGGTGCGTGGCCGATCTGGCGATCCTCACGGCGGGCGCGATCACCGTCCCCGCCTACACGACCAGCACCACGGACGACCTCGCCTATCTTCTGGGCCATGCCGAGGCCAGGGCGGTGATCTGCTCCGGCCATCATATCGCCAAGCGATTGCTGCCGGCGGTGGCCCAGAGCCCTAGTGTACGGTTGATCCTGTTCATGGAGCCGCTCGACGACGTGGTTGCCCTGCCGGTCTCGGCCCTGAGTTGGGCCGACGC
>JAPJRA010000369.1 GCA_030824835.1 Geminicoccaceae bacterium
GGGTAGGCTTCAACAAGGAAAAAAGGCGGCATGCGGATCGCCTGCGACACCGGCGGGACCTTCACCGATCTCGTCATCGAGACGGAGGCCGGGCTTCGAATCTTCAAGGCCTCGACCACACCGGACGATCCGGTCCAGGGCGTGCTGGACGCGCTCACGCTGGCCGCGGCGGACGCGGGCGTCAACCGCACCACCTTCCTCGGCCGGGCCGACACCTTCGTCCACGGCACGACACGCGCCATCAACGCGATCCTGACCGGCGGCACCGCGCGGACCGCGTTCCTCTCCACGCTCGGACACCCGGACATCCTGGTGATCCGCGAGGGCGGCCGCACCGAACCCTTCAACTTCACGGTCCCCTACCCCGAGCCCTACGTCCCGCGGGCGCTGACGTTCGAGGTGCCGGAACGGATCGCTTCCACCGGCGCCGTCGTCCGTCCGCTGGACGAGGCAGCCGTGGTGGCGATCGCCGGCCAATTACGGGATTTGCAGGTCGAGGCGGTTGCGGTGTGCCTGCTCTGGTCGGTCGCCAACCCCGCGCACGAGCGGCGCGTCGGCGAGCTGCTGGGGCAGCATCTGCCCGGTGTGCCGGTCACCCTGTCGCACGAGCTTAACCCGGGACTGCGCGAGTATCGCCGCGCCTCGTCGGCCTGCATCGACGCCTCGCTGAAGCCGCTGATGCACGATTACCTGAGCCGGCTCGAGGCGCGCCTGCGCGAGGCCGGCCTGCGGGGCCGCCTGCTGATGGTGACCTCGCAAGGGGGCATGATGGACGCGGCGGCAGTGGCCGAGGCCCCGATTCACGCGATCAATTCCGGCCCCGCCATGGCGCCGGTCGCCGGCCGGCTCTACGCGCGGCGCGACACAGGCGCAGAGATCGCCATCGTCGCCGACACCGGCGGCACCAGCTACGACGTGTCCCTGGTCCGCCAGGGCCGCATCCCGTGGACCCGCGAGACCTGGCTGGGCCAGCCGTTCCGCGGCCACATGACGGGATTCCCGTCGGTCGACGTGAAGAGCATCGGCGCCGGCGGCGGCTCGATCGCCTGGGTCGATTCCGGCGGATTGCTGCGGGTCGGCCCGCAGAGCGCCGGCTCGCGGCCCGGCCCCGCCTGCTATGGCCGCGGCGGGCTCCGGCCGACGCTAACCGACTGCTGCCTGGTCCTTGGCTGGATCGACCCTGCGTTCTTCCTGGGCGGGGCCATGCGGCTGGACCTGGAGGCGGCGCAGGACGCGCTGCGGCGGGAGGTCGCCGAGCGGCTGGGGCTCGGGCTGGAGGAGGCCGCCATGGCGGTGGTGGAGCTCGCCACCGAGAAGATGGTGGGGGCGATCGAGGAGATCACCGTCAACCAGGGCATCGACCCGACGACGGCGGTACTGGTCGGCGGCGGCGGTGCCGCCGGCCTCAACACGGTGGCGGTCGGGCGTCGGCTGGGCTGCGCCGCCGTGCTGATCCCGGAGACTGGGGCAGCGCTCAGCGCCGCCGGGGCGCTGATGTCGGACCTGCACGCCGATTATGGCCGCCTCCTGGTGGCCAAGAGCGGCAGCTTCGACCGGGAGGCCGTCAACCAGGTGCTGGCCGATCTCGAGGAACGCTGCCGCACCTTCATCGACGGCCCCGGCCGCAACGCGCTGTCGTCGACCGTCGAGCTGTTCGTTGAGGCGCGCTACCCGCATCAGATCTGGGAGATCGAGGTGCCGCTGCGCGTGCGGCGGTTCGAGAGCGATACCGACCTGGCCGGGTTGATCGAGGACTTCCACGCCACGCACCGGCAGATCTTCGCGATCGCCGATTCCGAGTCGCCGATCGAGATGGTGACCTGGCGGGCGCGGGTGAGCTGCCGCTTGCGCGAGTTCGGCACCGGCAGGCTCGCGATCGACGAGGCGGAGGAAGTCGCGCGCGGCAGCCGCCGGGCCTGGTTCCGGGGCTCCGGCTGGATCGAGGCCGAGACCTGTCGGCTGGAGGCGATACGGCCCGGGGACAAAGTGAGCGGACCCGCCATCGTCGAATCGTCGTTCACGACCATCGTCGTGGATCAAGGTGCCGTGGCGACGCGCACGCCGGGCGGCGGCCTCGCGATCAGCGTCTAGGGGAAAACCGATGCAACAGCCCGACGCCACGTCCGGAGCGAGGCTCGCCATCCTCGCCAGCCGCTTCGAGAGCATCGTCGGCAAGATGGCCAACACGCTGTTCCGCACCGCCCGCTCGGGTGTGCTGAACTCCGGTCACGATTTCTCCTGCGCCCTGCTGACCGCCGACTGCCGCCTGCTGGCGGCCGCCGAGAGCCTGCCGGCGCATGTCATGCACGGACCGGACCTGGTGGCTCGCTACGTCGCCCGGATGCACCCCGAACTGCGCCGCGGCGACGCCTTCCTGCACAACTCGCCCTATCACGGCAACTCGCACCCGGCGGACCACTGCCTGCTGGTGCCGGTGCTCGACGACGGCGGCGTCTTGCGCTTCTGGGTGTTCACCAAGGCGCATCAGGCCGATTGCGGCAACGCCAAGCCCACCACCTATGTCGGCGACGCGCGCGACGTCTACGAGGAAGGGGCGCTGATCTTCCCGGCCGTCCAGGTGCAGCGCGACTATCAGGATGTCGCCGACATCATCCGTATGTGCCGGATGCGGATCCGCATCCCCGAGCAGTGGTGGGGCGACTACCTGGCCTCGCTGGGCTCGGCGCGCGTCGGCGAGCGCGAGCTGACGGCGCTGGCGGCCGAGGTCGGCTGGGAGGCCCTGGATGCGCATGCCGAGGCCTGGTTCGACTATTCCGAGCGCCGCATGGTGGAATCGATCCGGCGGCTGCAGCCGGGGCATCGGGTGGCGCACACCTGCCACGATCCGTTCCCCGGCGTGCCCGACGGCATCCCGGTCAAGGTCGAGGTGGAGGTCGATGTCAAGAACGCGCTGATCCGGATCGACCTGCGCGACTACCCCGACTGCCAGCCCTGCGGCCTGAACCTCACCGAGGCGACGTCGCTGGCGAATGCCATGACGGGCGTCTTCAACGCCCTGCGCGACCACACCGTGCCGGCCAATGCCGGCAGCTTCCGCCGGGTGCGGATCGAGCTGCGCGAGAACTGCACGGTGGGCATCCCGCGCCACCCGGCCTCGTGCTCGGTGGCGACGACCAATCTCGCCGACCGCGTGTCGAGCCCGGTGCAGCGGGCCATCGCCGAGCTGTCGCCGGGCTTCGGCATGGCCGAGGGCGGGCCGATCTTCCCGCCGGCCGGCGGCGTGATCTCCGGCACCGACCCGCGGCGCGGCGGCGCCAGCTTCGTCAACCAGGTCCATCTGGGCCTCACCGGCGGCGCCGGGGCGCCGACCGCCGACGGCTGGCTGACCCTGATCCATGTCGGCAATGCCGGCATGTGCCGGCATGACGGAATCGAGGTCGACGAGCTGGAGCACCCGATCCACATCGCCGAGCGCCGCATCGTCGCCGACAGCGAGGGCGCCGGCGAGTTCCGCGGAGCGCCTGGCGTCCGCGTCGAGCTGGGGCCGATCGAGGGCTGCCGGATGAAGATCCACTACACTGCGGACGGCATGATCAACGTGGCGCAAGGGGCGCGCGGCGGCCTTCCGGGCGGTGCCGTCCAGGCCTTCCGCCGCGAGCCCGACGGCCGGCTCGAGCCGCAGCCCGCCTGCGCCGGGGTCGAGCTGCGGCCGGGCCAGAGCATCGTCTCGGTGTCGTCGGGCGGCGGCGGCTACGGCCCACCCTGGCGGCGCGAGCCGGACCGGGTGGCCCACGACGTCCGGGAGGGCTGGGTCAGCCGCGAGCGTGCCGCCGACATCTACGGTGTCGAGCTGGACGCCGCCGGTGCGGTGCTGGCCGAGGCGACCCGAGCCCGCCGCGCCCAGCTCGCCGAAGGCTCGCCTCCGGCCGAGCCGGACACACGCAGCGGCGCCTGAGCGTAGGATCTGGCCGAGCCGCCGGCACCGCGTCGGGGGCGGTATGTCAGGCCACGGCGGCGATGCCGCTACGGGCTGTGGCTTTTGGGCTGGTGTAGGCGCCGGCGGCGAGGCGGACGGCTTCGCCGGCGGCGCGGTGGGCGCGCTCGCGGACCAGGGACGAGCTGAGCTGGTAGTGGTCGAAGTCGGCTTCGGTGGCGTAGACGGCGCTGGGGGCGGTGTGGGCGCGGAAGAAGCCGAACAGGGGCCGCAGCTGATGCTCCATGACCAGGCCGTGCAGGGGGCTGCCGCCGGTGGCGGTGAGCACCACCGTGGTGCCGATCAGCGCGTCGACATGGACCAGGTCGAAGACGTGCTTGAACAGGCCGGTATAGGAGGCGCGGTAGACCGGCGTGCCGACCACCAGGATGTCGGCGCGCTCGATGGCATCAATGACCGCCCGGGCGCGGTCGCTCAGCGCGTCGCGGCTCAGCGCGTCGAGGAACGTCGTGTCCCGGGCACCCAGCTCGATGAGCTGGCTCCGGCCACCGGTCCGCTCGTCGATGGCCGCCAGCACCGTGGCGACCAGATTGGCGGTCCGCGACGGCTGCCGGACACTGCCGGCGATGCCGACCACTGAGAGCGTCTGCATGAGTATCGCCTTCCGTCTTTCGGGTTCCATGTCGAGCGGGTGCCGGGTCAGCCGGAAGCGGCAGGCCGGGCGTCGGTGAAGGAGCGCTCTGGCGCTCGCGGCCCGGCCCGCGTGCTCCACCCGCCGCTGCCGGCAGTCCAGACCGGGTCCAGCCGCGCGAGGATCTCGGCGGCGACCAGCTCGGCATCGCGGGAGACCTGGGGCAGCCCCATGAGCTCGCCGAAGGTGCCGCGTGCCAAGGGGCCGGCGATCAGCAGCGTGTCGGCCGCCGCGCCCGATCGCGCGACCGCACGATGCCGGCGGTCGACCAGGACGCCCAGCCCGACGATGATGCCGAGCTGACCAAGGGTGACCAG
>JAPJRA010000370.1:0-2494 GCA_030824835.1 Geminicoccaceae bacterium
CTGCAGCTCGACACGGTCATCGTCAACGGCGAGAACGCCGCCGGCGGCTACGGCCTCACCGCCGCCATCGCCACCGAGTTTCTCGATGCCGGCGCCGACATCATCACCATGGGCAACCATGTCTGGGACCAGCGCGAGCTGATCGGCCACATCGACCGCGAGCCGCGCATCGTGCGCCCGCTCAATTTCGGCCCCGGCACCCCCGGCCGTGGCGTGGCCGAGCACAAGACCGTCCGCGGCCAGCGCGTGCTGGTGCTGCAGGTCCTCGGGCGGCTGTTCATGGGCCTGGTCGACGATCCGTTCCGGGCACTCGACGCCGAGCTCAAGAAACATGCACTGGGTGGCACCGCCCAGGCCATCATCGTCGACATCCATGCCGAGGCCACCAGCGAGAAGATGGCGCTGGGGCATTATCTCGACGGCCGCGTGTCGCTGGTGGCCGGGACGCATACCCACATCCCGACCGCGGACGCCCGCATCCTGCCGGCCGGGACCGGCTACATCACCGACCTCGGGATGACCGGCGACTACGATAGCGTGATCGGCATGGACAAGGCTGCCTCACTGCATCGCTGGCGCACTGATCTGCCGGGCCAGCGTCTGACGCCGGCGGCTGGCGACGCGATGTTGTGCGCGGTGTTCCTGGAGACCGACGACCGGACTGGGCTCGCCCGCCGGATCGAGCCCGTCCGCCTGGGCAAAGGGCTGGCGCCCGCCATGCCGGCGGGGCTCAGCTGAGCCCGTTCCGCAGTGCAACGGAGTTGAGCAGGCGCTCGACGACACGCGCCAGCCGGGCATTGTCGTCTAGAATCACGTCGAGAAACTGCTGCCGCTCGTCCTCGGTCAGATCCGGGTAGTCGCGCATGATCTCGGACACCGAGCGCATGGAGGCGAGCGGGGTCCGCAGTTCGTGTTCGATCTCTTCGAATGTCATCGCGCCTGCCAAGCGGTTCTCGTGAGCCGAATTCGCCACCATGGGCTTTCTCCAGCGACGCGGGTCCACCAAACCCGACGCCCGAGCAACAGTGAAATGGGCCGGGGTGTCCATCCCGACAAATGCGGCCTTCTGCCGCCACACGATCGGACGGGTCCGTTGCACATCGGCCCGTCGCAGTGCCTTGCCAAACTCGTGCCGGAAGCCGATCTTCCGCCGCCCTGCGTCATTTGGACCAAGTAGATGTCATACCCCACCGTCAAGATCCTGCCGGGAGAGGACCGTCGGCTGCGCAACGGCTCGCCGTGGCTGTTCTCCAACGAGCTGCGCATGGACGCCGAGGCCAAGGCGTTGCCGCCGGGCACCTTGGTGCGGCTGATGGCGCCGAGCGGCAAGATGCTGGGGATCGCGCAGTTCAATCCCCACTCGCTGATCGCCGGGCGCATGCTGACGCGCAACAAGGATGCCCAGATCGATCGCAGCTTTCTGACCCGTCGTATAGCCCGGGCGTTGCAGCTTCGCGACCGCCTGTTCGAGACGCCACACTACCGCCTGATTCATGCCGAGGCCGACGGCCTGCCCGGGCTGGTCGTCGACCGTTTCGGCGACACGCTGGTGGCCCAGTTCAACTCGGCGGGCATGGAACTGCTGACGGGTCTGGTCACGGAGGCGCTGGACGAGGTCGTCCGGCCCCGCGCGATCATCGCCCGCAACGACGCGCCGGCGCGCCAGCTCGAGGGTTTGGCGAGCGAGGTCAGGGCGCTGAAGGGCGTGATTGGCGACCGGCTGGAGCTGGTCGAGAACGGCCTCCGCTTCATCATCGACCCGTCGGGCGGGCAGAAGACCGGCTGGTTCTACGATCAGCGGGTGAATCGCGCCTTCGCGGCCGATCTCTGCCGCGGCGAGGCGGTGCTCGATCTCTACAGCTATTGCGGCGGCTTCGCGCTGACCGCGGCGGCCAGGGGCGCCAGCACCGTCACCGCGGTCGACAGCTCGGCAGCCGCACTGGAGCTCGCCGCCGCCAGCGCCGAGCTGCAGGGGCAGGCCGCGAGCTGCAGCTTCGAGCGCGCCGAGGTGTTCTCGTTCCTCGACCATGCGGCGCAGGCCAAGCGGAAGTTCGGCGTCGTGATCGCCGACCCGCCGGCCTTCGTGCGCAGCAAGAAGGATCTGGGCAGCGGCCTCAAGGGCTACCGCAAGGTCGCGCGCATGGCGGCGGCCTTGGTCACCGAGCCCGGCTTCCTGTGCCTCGGCTGCTGCTCGCATCATGTGACGCCGGAGCAGTTCGCGGCCGAGACCTGGGCGGGGATCCGCGAGGCCGGCCGTGGTGGCCGCCTGCTGCGCAGTGCCGGTGCCGGGCCGGATCACCCGATCCATCCCGCGTTGCCGGAGAGCGCCTATCTCAAGTTCCTGGCCTATGCGCTCGACTGAGCTTTATCAACTTCAAGTTGTTGCAAATCCTTATAATATAAACTAAACCGCAAGCGGTCCCTCTAAGTCTGTCGGCAGCTCCCCTATCGGAGTTCCGGATGGCCGCCGCGACACTCGTTCGCCCCGCACTCG
>JAPJRA010000370.1:2504-4894 GCA_030824835.1 Geminicoccaceae bacterium
GGCCGCATGGCCGAGCGGCTGGGCTTCACGCTGCGCGCGGTGCGGATGAGCGCCAGCGCGCTGAAGCGCCTGCCGACGCCGTTTCTGATCATCGGCCGCGAGGCCGGCAGGGCGTGGATGGTGCGGGCGCGGACCGAGGACCAGGTGGTCCTGGTGGAGCCGGTGCATGGCGGGACCACGGCCTGCACCTTCAAGGTCGCGGCCGGCTATGGCGACCGCTTGGTGCGTCTCGCCACGGCGTCGGCGCGGGGCAGGGGCTTCTGGCGCTCGACGCTGCTGCGCCGGGTCCGCCACGTGCTCTGGCAGATCGGCCTGGCGTCGGTGGTGATCAACCTGCTGGCGCTGGCGACGCCGCTGTTCATGATGACGGTCTACAACAAGGTCATCAACCACGCGGCCCTGCAGACCCTGGACGTGCTGGCGATCGGCATGGTGACCCTGGTCGGCTTCGAGCTGCTGCTGCGGGCCCTGCGCGGCTACATCACGGCCCACACCGGCGCCCGGCTCGAGGCCGCGATAGGCAGCGACGTGATGCACCACATCGTGCATCTGCCCTACCGCTACTTTGAGACGACCTCCTCGGCCGCGGTGCTGGAGCGGGTGCGCCAGACCGACCAGCTGCGGCAGTTTCTGACCGGTCACCTGCCACTGGTGATCGTGGATCTGGCCTTTGTCGGCCTGTTCCTCGCCGTGCTGGTCGCGCTGACACCCGGTCTGGCCTTGGTCACCGCCGCGGCGATGCCGGCATTTGCTCTGCTCTCGATCATGGCGCATCGAATCCAGGCAGCCCATCAGCGCGACCACCATCGGGCATCGGCGGCCAAGGCCGCCACGCTGGTCGAGGCGGTCAGTCAGGTGCTGACGGTCAAATGCCTGGGCCTCGAGCCGGACATGCAGCGCCGCTACGAGCGGCATCTCCTGCGCAGCGCCTGGACCGGGCTCAAAACCGGCCGGATCGCGCATCTGACCAGCAGCGTCGGCCAGGCGCTGCAACATCTGACGGCTCTGGTGCTGGTCTATATCGGCGCCCGGCTGATCGTCGCCGGCGACATGACCGTGGGCGCGCTGGTGGCCGCCTCCATCCTGTCGGCCCGGGCGCTGGCGCCGATGCGGCAGGTGGCGCTGGCCTGGACGCAGTTCCAGCACGCGCGGGAGGCGGTGGCCCGGCTGGAGGAGCTGCTGCGCGAGCGGGGCGAGGCCAGCGGCCGCATCGCCGGCGCCGAGCTGAGCGTGCGCGGCCACCTCGAGGTCGAGGAGGTCACGTTCCACTATCCCGACGCGAAGCGGCCGGCGCTGCAGTCCGTGAGCTTCATGGCGACACCCGGGACCATGCTGGGCATCGCTGGCGCGCCCGGCTCGGGCAAGAGCACGCTGGTGCGGCTGCTCATCGGCCTGGAGACGCCCGAGGCCGGGCGCGTGCTGCTCGACGGGCAGGATCTGGCACTGCTGTCGCCCGTCAGCTATCGGCCCCAGATCGGCGTCGTGCCGCAGGAGGTGCAGCTGTTCTCGGGCACCGTGGCGCAGAATATCGGCCTCGGCGCCCCGGATCCCACCCTGGCCCGGATCATCGCCGCCGCGCGCTTCTGCGGCGCCGACGAGTTCATCCGCCGGCTGCCCGACGGGTACGAGACGCGCCTCGGCGAGCGCGGCTCCGGTCTGTCCCTGGGCCAGCGGCAGCTCATCGCCGTGGCCCGGGCGGTGGTCCGCAACCCGCGCATGCTGGTCCTGGACGAGGCGACCAGCGCCCTGGACGCCGCGGCCGAGGCGCATCTTCTGCGCAACATCAAGCGCGCCGGCAGCGGCCGGACCGTCATCTTGGTCACCCATCGCGCCGCCGTGCTCGAGGCCTGCGACCGCGTCGTGCTGCTCGACCAGGGGCGTGTCGCGTTCGCGGGCGCGCCCGCCGAGGCGCTGGCCCGGACGCGGGCACCGGCGGTCGGCGGCGGGCTGCAGGCGGTGCAGTAGGGGATCGAGCCATGCCCGTCGAAGCGGATCTCGACGAGGAGGCGGATCGGGCCCGCGAGCTGCTGGACGACCGCTCGTCGCTGCTCGCCGGGGCGCTGATCACCACCGTGGCCGGCCTGTTCATGGCCCTCCTGGGCTGGCTCGCCTGGGCCCAGGTCGACGAGGTGGTGCACGCCGCGGGTGCCGTCGAGCCGGCCGGCCGGGTCAAGATCGTCAATCACCCGCGCGGCGGGCGCGTCGCGCAGATCCATGTCCGCGAAGGCGACCTGGTGGCGGCCGGCGCGCCGCTAGTCACGCTGGACGGCGAGGTGGCCCGTAGCGAGCGCAGCGAGCTGCTGGGCCGCCTGCAGCTGCGCACGTTCGAGGTGGCCCGGCTCGAGGCCGAGGCGGCGGACTCGGCGATGCGCGTCGACACGGCCCTAGAG
>JAPJRA010000371.1 GCA_030824835.1 Geminicoccaceae bacterium
GGTCGGGCTGCACGCGGCGACGGTGCTGCTGGGCTCGCTGGTCCTGGGGTTGGCGCTGGAGCGCAGTGCCGCCGACGCTGCGACGCTGTTCGAGGTGGCGTTGCTGGACGAGCTGTTCGAGCTCTCGCAGTGGGGGCCCGATCCCGAGCAGGCCCGGCGTCATGCCCGGCTGCGTGCCGACCTCGACGCCGCCGAGCGGTTCCTCGTCCTCCTGGGCGACCGCGGCGCCGGCTAGCCGGCAGCGGGGACGAGGTGCCGGTAGACCCGGGCGATGATGCTGGCGCCAATCATCGCCGTCAGCAGGTCGAGCCCGGTATTGAGCGCCATGCCGGCGACCATGGCGGCCGGGGAGGGCGCCGCCACCAAGTCGCCCTCGGCGGTCGTCGTGGCGATCGCCCCCACCAGCGCCTCGGCCAGGCCCGCCAGTGCTCCCAACAGCCACAGGCCCACGAGCAGCAGGAGAAACAGGCCGCACAGGCGCAGGCCGTGCCCTTCCGTCAGCGCCCAGGCGCGGCGCAGGCCGAGCGCCGGGTCGTCGGCGCTGATCGCCGGCAGGACGAGGTTCAGGCGCACGAACAGGACCAGTGAGATGATAGCGCCCAGACCCAGCAGGGCCACGCCGCCGGTGCCGAGGCTGAACGGGGTCGATCCACCCTCGTTGACCCAGATCAGGCCGGTGGCGGCGCCCAGGAGCCCCGATGCCAGGATCGGCAGGCAGCACAGCACGGTCAGCAGGAAGCTCCACAGCGCGTAGCGCAGCATCCGCCCGTTGAGCGGCGCGATGCCGTCGAGTGGTTTCGTCACCAGGACGTGCCGCTGCCAGGCCACGATGCAGGCCAGCACCGCCAGCGACAGGATCAGCTGTGCCGTGCCGCCGCCGACCAGCGCCGCCACCGTGTCGCCGAGAACGCCGCCGCCGGCCAGCCACAGCCCCAACACCGCGAACAGCGTCGCCAGCGCGTAATAGGGCCAGGCGATCCGCACCAGACCGCCCAGATTGCCGAACACGTCGTGCAGCCCCTCCGCGACCAAGCGCAGCACGGGCAAAGGCGAGGGGTTCGACATGGGCGGTCCTCGAGTGGCGGTGGCGGCGCGACCATGGCCGGCCGCGGCACCCTGGCCAGCTGGCGATTTGCCGCGTGGCGGGCGGTTTGCGGTGCCACAGGTGGCATGCTACCCCACCGTCACATTTGTCCAGGACGGGGAACGGCGCCGGTGCAGGAGATTCTGGGTCAGCTCGAGGCCAAGCGTGAAGCGGCCCGGATGGGTGGCGGTGCGAAGCGGATCGCGGCGCAGCACAAGCGCGGCAAGCTCACCGCACGCGAGCGCATCGAGCTGCTGCTCGACCCCGATTCGTTCGAAGAGACTGACATGTTCGTCGAGCATCGCTGCGTCGACTTCGGGATGGCGGAGCAGACCGTCCCCGGCGACGGCGTGGTCACCGGCCAGGGCACCATCAACGGCCGGCTGGTGTTCGTCTTCTCCCAGGACTTCACCGTCTTCGGCGGCTCGCTCTCCGAGGCGCATGCCGAGAAGATCTGCAAGATCATGGATCGGGCGGTGCAGATCGGCGCCCCGGTGATCGGCATCAACGACAGTGGCGGCGCCCGCATCCAGGAGGGCGTGGCCTCGCTCGCGGGTTATGCCGACGTCTTCCTGCGCAACGTCCAGGCAAGCGGCGTCGTGCCCCAGATCAGCGTCATCATGGGCCCCTGCGCCGGTGGTGCCGTCTACTCGCCGGCGATGACCGACTTCATCTTCATGGTCCGCGACACCTCCTACATGTTCGTCACCGGCCCCGAGGTCGTGCGCACGGTCACCAACGAGACGGTGACGCAGGAGGAGCTGGGCGGCGCCTCGACCCACACGGCGCGCTCGGGCGTGGCCGACCTCAGCTTCGACAATGACGTCCAGGCCCTGCACGAGATCCGCCGCTTCGTCGATTTCCTGCCGCTCAGCAACCGCGAGAAGCCGCCGGTGCGCCCGACCGAGGATTCCGGCGAGCGGGCGGACAAGTCGCTCGACACGCTGGTCCCGCCCAACCCGAACAAGCCCTACGACATGAAGGAGCTGATCGCGAAGGTGGTCGACGAAGGCGACTTCTTCGAGCTCCAGCCCGACTATGCGAAGAACATCCTGACCGGCTTCGCCCGCATCGAGGGCTCGACCGTCGGCATCGTCGCCAACCAGCCCATGGTGCTGGCCGGATGCCTCGATATCGATAGCTCGCGCAAGGCCGCTCGCTTCGTCCGCTTCTGCGACTGTTACAACATCCCGATCGTGACCTTCGTCGACGTGCCGGGCTTCCTACCGGGAACGGCCCAGGAATATGGTGGCATCATCAAGCACGGTGCCAAGCTGCTCTATGCCTATGCCGAGGCCACCGTGCCCAAGGTCACGGTGATTACCCGTAAGGCCTATGGCGGCGCCTACGACGTCATGAGCAGCAAGCACCTGCGCGGCGACGTCAACTACGCTTGGCCCACGGCCGAGATCGCGGTCATGGGGCCCAAAGGGGCCGTCGAGATCATCTTCCGCGCCGACATGGGCGACCCGGAGAAGATCGAGGCCCGCACCAACGAGTATCGGCAGCAGTTCGCCAACCCGTTCATCGCCGCCAAGCGGGGCTTCGTCGACGATGTGATCATGCCGCACGGCACCAGGCGGCGGGTCGCCCAGTCGCTGCGCTGGCTGGCCAACAAGAAGGTCGAGAACCCCTGGAAGAAGCACGGCAACATCCCCCTCTGAGGAGACGCTGCCGCTTGCCGGTCAGGCTCAGTAGGCGCCGAGCATGCCGCCGTAATAATCGCTGACCCGGCCGCCATAGGCCGGATCACGCCATTCGTCCTCGGCCGCCCGGGCGTAGTGGGGTGCCTGCTGCAGGCGGTCCTTGTCCAGGTCGACGACGTAGCCGCCGAGCTTGGTGTCGTACTTCAGCGCCTTCCACGGCAGCGGATAGTAGTCGTCTCCGATGCCCAGAAAACCTCCGAACGACATCACCGCGTACTCGACCTGACCCGAGCGCTTGTCGACCATGAAATTGTAGACTGAGCCCAGCCGTTCGGCCTGCGTATTATAGACCGCCGTGCCCTCGACCTGGTCCGAGGCGATCAGCCGGTTGGTCTCCTCGGTGGCGACGGGGGTGTCGGTATCGAGATTCTGCATGCTGGCCTCCTGTGATCGTCGCGTGTCCAGACGAGAACGGCAGAGGCCCTGCCGCAGTTCCCTGGTCGGCGACGCCGGTGGCCGGGGGCGGTCCGCACGGAGCGGGACGCCAGGCGTCCCGCTCCGGGTAGAGGTTACTATTCCGCTGCCGCCGGCACTGCGTTGAACTTGCGGATCTCGCCCGACTTCAGGCGACGGAAATAGGAGGCCACCTCGGGGCCGACGATGGGCAGCAGCATGTAGAGGGCGCTGATGTTGACAACCGCCATGGCAAAGATCATGGCGTCGGAGAAGTCGATCACCGCGCCCAGCTGCGCCGCCGCGCCGATCACGACAAAGATGCAGAACAGGACCTTGAAGACGAGCTCCTTGGTCCGCCCCTCGCCGAAGAGGAAGGTCCACGCCTTGAGGCCGTAGTAGGACCAGGAGATCATGGTGGAGAAGGCGAAGAGCACGACCGACAGCGCCAGCACATAGGGGAACCAGGAAATCCCGGTGGCGAAGGCCGAGGAGGTCAGCTCGACGCCGGACACGCCGCCCTGGGTCATGATCATGCCGTCCTGGACGATGTAGTTGCCGGTCTCCGGATCGATGATCAGCACGCCCGAGATGGTGATCACCAGGGCCGTCATGGTGCAGATCACCACCGTGTCGATGAACGGCTCAAGGAGCGAGACCGTGCCCTCGGTCACCGGCTCCTTGGTGCGGACCGCCGAGTGGGCGATGGCGGCCGAGCCGACCCCGGCCTCGTTGGAAAAGGCCGCTCGCTTGAAGCCCTGGATCAGCGCACCGACGATCCCGCCGGCGACACCGAGCCCGGTGAAGGCGCCGACGAAGACCTGGCCCATGGCCCAGCCGAGCATGTCGGCATGCATGAACAGCACCACCAGCGCCGAGCCCACGTACAGCACGCCCATGAAGGGCACGAGATTCTCGGTCACGTTGGCGATCGACTTGATCCCGCCGATGATCACCGCGAACACGATGGCGGCGAGGATCAGCCCGGTGATCCAGCCGTTGCCGTAGAGAAAGCTCGCCTCGCCGCCGGTCACGTTGACCAACTGGGCATGGGCCTGGTTGGCCTGGAACATGTTGCCGGCGCCGAACGAGCCGCCGATGCAGAAGATAGAGAAGAGCACGGCCATCAACTTGCCGCCGACGATGCCCCGTTCCTTGAAACCCTTGGTCATGTAGTACATCGGCCCGCCGGAGACGGTGCCGTCGGCATATTCGTTACGGTATTTCACGCCGAGGGTGCACTCGGTGAACTTGGCGGCCATGCCCAGCAGCCCGGCGAGGATCATCCAGAAGGTGGCCCCCGGCCCGCCGATGCCCACGGCGACCGCCACGCCGGCAATGTTGCCAAGGCCCACCGTGCCTGAGAGTGCGGTGGCCAGCGCCTGGAAGTGGCTGACCTCGCCGGCGTCGTTGGGATCGGAATAGTCGCCCTTGACCAGGGCGATGGCGTGCCCAAAGGCGCGGAACTGAATGAACTTGAAAAAAACGGAGAAGACGACCGCGCCGACGACCAGCCACAGCACGATCCAGGGGAAGCTGGTACCTGGCAGCGGTGCGAAGATCAGGTTGACGAACCAGCCGGTCGAATTGGCAAAGATCTCGTTGACGCTCTCATCAATGGTTCGACCCTCCTGCGCGACGGCGGTCGAGGCCGCCAGGGAAAGGGCGAGCGCACCCGCCGCGATGTTCAGATGTCGCATAT
>JAPJRA010000004.1 GCA_030824835.1 Geminicoccaceae bacterium
ATGCCGGCGGGCCGGACCTCGTTCTGCGTCTGCAGCGCCGCCAGCAGGGCCGAGCGGTCGATGCCCAGGCTCGCCAGTTGCTGCATCGAGAACTCGACGTAGATCACTTCGTCCTGGGCGCCGATGATCTCGATCGTCGTGACGTCGGGGACGTGCAGCAGCTCGGAGCGCGCCTGCTCGACATAGTCGCGCAACTCACGCTGGCTGAACCCGTCGGCGGTGAAGCCGTAGATGATGCCGAAGACGTCGCCGAACCGATCATTGAATCCGGGTCCGACCACGCCGCGCGGCAGCGTCGGCCAGACATCGTTGACATCGTTACGCACCCGTTGCCAGACGCCGGGCACTTCAGCGCCGGTGACACTGCCCTTGAGCTCGACGAAGATCGTGGTCGCCCCAGGGCGGGTATAGCTGCGCAGGACGTCGAGCCCTGGGATTTCCTGCAGCTTGCGCTCCAAACGCTCGGTCACCTGCTGCAACGTGTCGTCCAGCGTGGCGCCGGGCCAGCCGGCCGCCACGACCATGGTGCGGATGGTGAAGGCCGGATCCTCGTTTCGGCCCAGTTTCACGAAGGCCAGCACGCCCGCGACCACGGAGAGCAGCATCAGATACAGCACCACTGAGCGGTGGTTCAGCGCCCAGCGGGAGAGGTTGAACCCGCTCACGAGCGGGCTTCCAGGAGGCGCACCTTCTGGCCGGGATGCAGCGCCTGTACGCCCGCGGTCACCACGATGTCGCCGGGTTGAACGCCGGCACCGACCACTACCGAGGCCGGCTCGAAGCGCACCACATCGATCGAGCGCAGGGCAACGGTGCTACTTGTGGGATCGACCACCCATACCGCCGGCTCGTCGCCCTGACGGGTGATGGCGGAGGCGGGCAGGGCGATGATCTCGCCTTCGTCGACATCCATCCGGCCGGTGACCGTGGCACCCAGCCGCATCTCCGGCGGCGGAGCATGGAGCCCCACCTTGACCTCGAAGGTCCGCGTCGCCGGGTCGGCCTGGGCGCCGACTTCGCGCACCCGCCCCGTGGTCTTGATGCTACGGTCCTCGGTCAGGAAGACGGTGATCTCGGGGTCGGAAGGGGCGGAGCGGATGATCTGGGCCGGTACATCGAAGACGGCATCGCGCCCATCCTGGCGGGCCAGGCGGACGATCATCTGGCCAGCCTGCACGACCTCGCCGGCCTCGGCACCCACCGCGGTCACCACTCCCTCGGCATCGGCATGCAGCTCGGTGAAGCTCACCTGATCCTGGGCGAAGGTCAGCTGCGCCTGAGCCGCCTCCACCTGGGACCTGGTCGTCTGCCGCATCTGCCGGGCACGCTCATAGACCGCCCGGGCGGCGAACCCGCGCTCCTCGAGCTGGCGCTGACGCTGATACTCATTCTCGGCCTCGGCCGCCTGCCCTTGCGCGGCGGCGAGGTTGGCCTCGGCCGCACGCAGGGCGTTGAGCTGGTCCTGCGGCTCAAGGCGGGCAATGACCTGGCCGGGTATGACCCGGTCACCCGTATTGACGTCGCGCTCGATCATGCGCCCCGACACTCGAAAGGCAAGCCTTACCTCGTCCTCGGCTTCGATGCGTCCGGTGAGCACGACCGGAACCCCGGCGGCCTGCATGGCGACGGTGACCGTGCGCACCGGGCGGATCTCCGGCTCCGCCTTCTCGGCTTCCTGTCCACAGGCCGCCAGAACCACAGCCATGAGCAGCAGAAGCGGCCAGTTGCGAAACGAGCGAAGCCAGTTGGTCGTCATAGCACGATCGAATCCCCGCATAGTCGATATCCGTTGTCGTGACGACGCGCGGCGGCAGCCGCAAAGTACCGACATTATTAGTATTCCAACATGCTGCACCGGGCAGGCTGGACACGAATTCCGCAGCGCACGTGTGGCGGGATACGGTGTTTGGGTCAAGTCAGGCCCGCGGCCCACAACGCATCGCGGTCGTCCACTGAGGCCTTCACAAATACGGCCCGCCCGTCTAACCCTGCGCCGCTGATGAGACGACTTAATGCTCTTGCAGTCATTGTTCGGGGAACAGGGCCAATGCAGATGCGGCTGGAGCCGAGTGAGGCGCCTTGGGTGCCTATGCGGTGGACGATCAACCTAAAGGCAGCGGGGGCCGCGCTGGCCGCGGCGTTCCTGGCCATGGCCGCGATGCCGGGCGCTGCAGGGGCACAGGAACAATCAGTGCCGGGCTACGACCAGTTCACCTTCAGCTACGAGCGGATGGCGTTCGATGCCGCCGACACGGACGGCAACGGGCTGGTCAGCTTGCCTGAGCTGGCGCGCGATGCCGCCGTGGGTTTTGCGACGCTCGACAAGGACGGTTCCCTGACGCTGACCCCGGCCGAGCTTGGGCCGCACGATCCGGCCCAGTTCAAGCGCATCGATGCCAATGGTGACGGGGTGTTGAGCTTTGAGGAGGTGATGGCCAACAAGAGCCGAGCCTTCAAGGAGGGAGACAAGAACCAGGACGGTGGCCTGTCCTTCGAGGAGATGGTCACCGTGGTCGAGAGCGAAGCGGGAGCGTCAAAATGAGCGAGCGGCATCAGGCGAGCCGACCCCAGCTCGGGACCGTATTGCTGGCTGGTGTGGGGATGCTCGCACTGGCGGGGTGCATGGACGGCGGTGGCGGTGCCTCACCGGGCGTTGGCACCGCGGCCGGTGCGGCGGCCGGCGTTGGGGCCAGCCGAGTGCTGTTCGGCAACAGCACGGCCGGCATGTTGCTCGGCGGTGCCGCAGGTGGCCTCGCCGGCAATATGACGGTGGATCGCCAGACCGAGCAGCGCCGCCAGCAGGAGGCCGTCCAGCGTCAGCAGACATCGAACCAGCTGCAGCTCGACTTCGAGCGTCAGCGGGCCCTGCAGGCCGAGCAGACTCGCATCGACATCGAGGAGCAGCGGCTGTTCCGTCAGTGGCAGCTGGAGCAGGGCCGCACTTGATCGCGCCGGTCGTCGGCCCCGAGTCGGCGGCTTATCCGGGCGTGGCGGGTGTCGAGGGTAGCAGTGGGAGTAGCCGTGGCGTGTCGTCCAGCTTGAAGCCGCTGGTGGCAGCCGCGTGGCTCCTCATGCTCGTGCTGGTCGGCGGGATCCTGGTCGGCGGTCGTGAGGTCCTGGTGCGGCTGGCGCTGGCCGTTCTGCTATGGCAGCTCATCAACGCCCTCGCGGCCGGCTATCGCAAGGTTCGGATCCGCGGCTGGACCGCAGGTACGTGGCAGGCGCTGGCCCTGGGCGTGCTGACCATCGTGCTGGCGATGGTGCTCATCGTCGACCTGATTGTCGACAATGTCGGTGCTGTCTCCGCCGCGGCGCCGCTCTACCAGGCCAACCTGCTGGCTCTGCTGCCACACCTGGCCAACCTGGTCGGCATGCCGCCGCCTGAGAGTCTCGGACCGCTGGTGGGGCAGATCAACCTGGCGGCGTGGATCCGCTCCATCTCGTTTGCCGTCGTCTCGTTCACGAGCAATATCGGTCTGGTTGCGCTCTACGTCGCCTTCATGCTGCTCGAGCAGTCGACCTTCGACCGCAAGATTTCCGCGCTGTTTCCGAACCCGCAGAAGGCGGCGTCGGTTCGCGGCCTGCTGAGCCTGATCGAGGCCCGCGTCGAGCGCTATCTCTGGGTCAAGACGATCTTCAGCTTGGCGACCGCGGCACTCTCCTGGTGCGTGCTCACGGCGGTAGGCTGCAATCAGCCCGGATTCTGGGCATTGATCATCTTCATGATCAACTACATCCCGATCGTCGGCTCGTTCTTCGGGGTGCTGTTCCCGGCCTTGCTGGTGCTGGTGCAGTTCGGCAGCCTCGGGCCGTTCATCGCGACGGTGCTGGGTCTCGCCGCCATCCAGGTCAGCCTCGGCAACGTGCTCGAGCCCCGGCTCATGGGCCGCTCGCTCAACCTGAGCCCGGTCGTGATCGTAGTCTCGCTGGCGGTGTGGGGCGGCATTTGGGGTATCGCCGGGATGTTCCTGTGCGTGCCCATCATGGTCATCATCGTCAGCGTCTGCGCCCATTTCGCCACGACGCGCCCGGTGGCCATCCTGCTCTCGGCCGACGGGCAGCTCGACGTTCCGGCGCCCAAGCCCACGGCGCCGTAGCGTCGGCCGAGTGGCGTCATGCCTAGCCTTTGTCGGGATGGGCGCGGATGAAGTAGCTGAGCGCGATGATGACCGCGGCGATCGCCAAGCCCAACGGCATCAGGTCGCGATCGCTGCTCCAGTGAATGACCTCCTCCAGGAAGAGCACGCCCAGCATCACGACGACGATGCCGGCCAGCTTGAACTTGAGGTCGTCGACATCGCCGGTGCGCAGCCACGCTGGCACCGGCAGATCGCTGTCGATGAACAGCGCATATAGCCCGAACGCCACCACCTGCAGGATGGTCGCCAGCAGCACCAAGTCGATGAGCTTGATGCTGGCCAGGAACACCTCCCGATTGGTCATGTCAGCGCCGACGGGCGCCACGATCATGACGATGTGGCGGTAGGTCTCGACCGCGCCGAAGACGAGCAGCGTCACGGCGGCCGCCAGCAGCGTCACTATCCCGACGAGCATGGCCAGCCGGGCGCCGGTGAGCAGGGAGCGCACGACGCGCGGCATCCGCAGATCGGTGGTGGACCGAACCGGTGGCGTCGAGTCGGTGCTCACAGCGGGTTCTCCACAGCGCTCGCGCAGGCTCAAGCTATCGGTGAAGCTATGCCGCCGGCGCAGGTCTCGTAGCAACATTGGCGCCGAAATGTCCACCCGACCCCCGGCGGCGCCGCACGGTGAACGTACGGCATACGGTGCGCACGGACGACATGTCGCCGCGCGGCATGGCCTGCTGGCCTCTACGTCGATCAAGTCATGCGACGCGGGTTCGACTTCCAGATGGGATTTGTCGCCGACCCTGAGCTAGGACATTGGTTGCCACGGCAATGGCGGCCGTGCGGCTGCTCTGGCGGGGACCAAAAAATTGAGTGACATGGCCATTACCTTCACGATCATCGCGGTGATCGTGGTTTTGTTCGTGTGGGATCGGCTGCCGGTGGTGGTCGTGGCAGTGGCCACCGCGTTGGCGCTCTATGCCACGGGCGTGCTCGATTTAGCTCAAGCCATGGCCGGATTTGGCGACCCGGCGGTGATCTTCATCGCCTCGCTGTTTGTCGTCAGCGCCGGCCTCGAGGCCACTGGCGTCACCGCCTGGACGGGTCAGTTCCTTATCGCCAAGGCGGGCGAAAGCCGGACGCGGCTGCTCACCTTGACCATGCTGCTGGTGGCGGTGCTGACCGCGCTCATCAACCTGAACGGTGCCGTGGCCGCTCTGCTGCCCGTGGTCGTGGTCATGGCAGTCCGCCTCAGCCGCCCGCCGTCCCAGCTGCTGATGCCATTGGTCTTCGCCGGCCATGCCGGCTCCCTGCTGGCGCTGACCGGTACGCCCGTCAATGTTCTGGTTTCCGATGCGGTGGTCGACGCCGGCCAGGCCCCGTTCCGCTACTTCGAGTTCGGCTATGTCGGCCTGCCGCTGCTGGTCGGCACCATGGCGATCATCATCCTGTTTGGCCAGCGCCTGTTGCCGAATAGAAGCGGCCAGACCATTCCTGCCGACCTGAGCAAGCATGCACGTACACTGATCGAGCATTACACGCTCAACGACGGGTTATTTCAGCTCCGGGTGCGCTCGGATTCGCTATACCGCGGTGCGCCGCAGGCGGCGGTCGACCTTTCGGATTACGCGGGCCTGACTTTGGTGGCCGTGCAGGCGGCCGGCGAGGGGGGGCCGCTGCGCCGGCCGACCCTGGCCGAAGGTGACATTGTCATCGTTCGCGGCGACGCGGAGGCGGTCGCCAGATTGGCGGTCGACAAACATCTGGCGCTACGTGCCGAGGATTCCGCGGCCGACGTCACGGAGACACTGTTCAATCGCCAGTCCGGTCTGGCCGAGGTGGTGATCCCACCGCGATCCGGCTTCATCGGGCAGTCGGTGTTCCCTGGCATGGTCACGCCCGGCGGCGACCTTGTCATTCTGGCCGTGCAGCGCAACGGCGAGGTCCAGGGACCGGAGGCGACGGTCCTGGCCGAGGGCGACTCGCTGCTGTTGCAGGGAACCTGGAAGGCGCTCGACGAGCGGCTCGACCACCCGGACATCCTGGTGGTCGATTCGCCGGAGCTGGTCCGTCGTCAGGCGGTGCCGATGGGGCGCGGCGCCAAGCAGGCGATCGGCGTGCTGGTGGCGATGGTCGTGCTGCTGATCACCGGCCTCGTCCCGCCGGCGGTGGCCGGTCTACTGGCCGCCGGGGCGTTGATCATCCTGGGCGTGCTCACGGTCGAGCAGTCCTACCGGTCGATCAACTGGACGACGGTGATCATGATCGCCGCCATGATGCCGCTGTCGACGGCCATGTATCAGAGTGGTGCTGCCACCATGCTGGGCGAGGGTCTGGTCCGCACCGTGGGCGATGCCGGTCCCTTCGCTCTGCTGGCGGGCCTCTTCCTGCTCACCGGCATTCTGGGCCAGCTGATCAGCAACACCGCCACCGCGCTGATCATCATCCCGATCGCCGTGGCTGCCGCCGGCGAGCTCGGCGTGTCGCCGCGGCCGGTCCTGATGAGCGTGGCCGTGGCCGCCGCCGCCTCGTTCCTCACCCCCGTCGCCACGCCGGTCAACCTGATGGTCATGGGACCGGCCGGCTACCGCTTCGGCGACTACTGGAAGCTGGGCCTGCCGCTGATGATCTGGTTCTTCATCGTGGCGACCTTCATCGTGCCGCTCATCTGGCCGTTCTGAGCATGGCATTGCGGCGCAGTCTGGCGTAGTCCCTATACCCAAGGGGCCGAGGAGCGGGGGGCCGCGCGATGAACGAAGAGGCCGTAGAGCGGTATGCCGTCACGTTACCATACGTGTCGACCGGGCAGCTGCCGCCACCGGAGCTCGTGCGGGATCTGGTAGTGGAGGCCTTTGAGCGCTTCCGCTCGAACAACGAGGGCCAGAACGCGCAAGTCTATCCCGCTCTGGCCGCCGTGCCCAAGGACCTGTTCGGGATGTGCGTGGCAGGCACCAACGGCAGTCTACATGCCGTGGGCGATGCGGACCACGCCTTCGCGATCATGAGCGTTTCCAAGCCGTTCGTGTTCGCGCTGGTCTGTCAGGCGCTCGGTGGGGAGTTGGCGCGCGCCAGGCTGGGCGTCAACGCCACCGGGCTGCCGTTCAACTCCCTGACGGCGATCGAGCAGGCTGGCGACGGCCGGACCAACCCCATGGTCAACTCGGGAGCGATCGCAACGACGAGCTTAGTCCCAGGCGCCGATGCCGAGGCGCGCTGGCGGTTCATCCATGGCGGCCTGTCACGGTTTGCCGGCCGGGAGCTGGAACTCAACGAGGAGGTGTTCGCCTCGGCGATGGCGACCAACTACCGAAACCGGGCGATCGCAAGGCTGCTGCAAAGCTTCGGCTGCCTCTATCTGGACCCGAACGAAGCAACCGAACTCTATACGCGGCAGTGTGCGCTTAACGTCACCGCCAGGGATCTCGCGGTCATGGGTGCCACACTGGCCGATGGCGGCGTCAACCCATTGACCCGTGAGCGCGTCATTGACGCGGACAGCGGAAAGTTTGCGCTAGCGGTCATGGCGACGGCGGGCCTGTACGAGACGTCCGGTGACTGGCTCTACGATGTCGGCCTGCCCGGCAAGAGCGGGATCGGTGGCGGGATCGTCACCGTCTCCCCCGGCAAGGGTGGGCTCGGTACATTCGCCCCGCCGCTCGATCAGGCGGGCAACAGCGTCAAAGGGCAGCTGGCGGCACGCTTCCTGGCCGAGCAGCTGGGGTTGAGCCTGTTCGCATCCCAGCCGGAGGCTTGAGCGCGGATGACGATCGATCTGGCCCTCGTCCTCGCCCTGCTCGTGGCCGCGGTCGTCATGTTCGCGCGCGGTCGGCCACGCATGGATGCGGTGGCGCTGATCATGCTGGCGGTGCTGCCACTCACCGGTGTGGTCACCATGGGCGAGGCGCTGGCCGGTTTCAGCGATTCCAATGTCGTGCTCATCGCGCTCCTGTTCGTGATCGGCGAAGGCCTCGTGCGGACCGGCGTCGCTCAACGGCTGGGCGACTGGCTCGTGGCCAGGGCCGGTAGCAGCGAGACGCGCCTGCTCGTCCTGCTGATGCTGGTGGTGGGCGGGCTGGGTGCGGTGATGAGCTCGACAGGGGTCGTTGCCATCTTCATCCCGATCGTGCTGCGGATCGCGCAGAACACCGGCGTCGCACCCAGCCGGTTGATGATGCCGCTGAGCGTCGCAGCCTTGATCAGCGGCATGCTGACCCTGGTTGCCACCGCGCCCAACCTTGTCGTCGATGCCGAGCTGCGCCGCAGCGGTGCCGCCGGCTTCGAGTTCTTCAGCTTCACCCCCTTCGGCCTGCCGATCCTGGTGCTCGGCATCGGCTATATGCTGTTCGCTCGCCGCTGGCTGTCGAGCGACACCGGGGCCGGTGGTGCCGTTGCCGGCCGCCCGCGCCTACGGGACTGGATAGAGGAATACCGGCTCGCTGGGCGCGAGCGGCGAGTGCGGATCAAGGTCGGCTCGCCGCTGGCCGGGCGCACCCTTGAGGAGCTGCGGCTGCGTGACAAGTCGGGCGCGCATCTGCTCGCGATCGAGCGCGACGCCCGTTTTACGCCGGAGATCGTCCGCCCGGTGGCGACGACGCGGCTGCGTAGCGGCGACGTGCTGTTGATCGACCTGTTCGTCGCCGACGCCAACGCGGAGGAGCTGGCACGCGAGCTTGACCTGGAACTCCTACCCCTCAGCGGCACCTATTTCGCGGACCGGTCCCAGGAGGTCGGCATGGTCGAGGTCATGCTGCCCGAGAGCTCGGGCGTGGTCGGCCGCACGCTGGTGCACTCGGAGTTCCGCACCCGCTACGACGTCACGGTAGTCGGGCTGCGCCGCGGCAATGTGGCACGAAGCGACAATGTCACCAACGAGGTGCTGCGGGTCGGCGATACCCTGCTCGTGGCCGGCTTCTGGTCCGACATCCGCAAGCTGCAAAGCTTTCGGAGGGAGATGATCGTGCTCGATCTCCCGGCCGAGCTGGACGAGGTGCTGCCGGCGGCCAGTCGGGCACCGCAGGCGCTGATTTGCCTGCTGTTGGTCGTGGGCCTGATGGTCAGCGGCATCATCCCAAATGTTCAGGCAGCGCTGATCGGCTGTCTGCTGATGGGTGTCCTGGGCTGCATCGACTTCACCAGCGCCTATCGCTCCATACACTGGGCCAGCCTGGTCCTCATCGTCGGCATGCTACCGTTCTCTCTGGCGCTGCAGCGCACCGGGGGCGTCGACCTCGCCGCCGACGCGCTGATCGCCGCCGTCGGTGGCGCCGGCCCGCGCGTGGTGCTGGCCAGCCTGTTCGCGATCACGGCCGCATTGGGTCTGTTCATCTCCAATACGGCGACCGCCGTGCTGATGGCACCGGTGGCGCTGGCCATGGCCCAGGACCTGGGCGCCTCGCCCTATCCGTTCGCGATGACCGTGGCCTTGGCCGCCTCGGCCGCGTTCATGACTCCGGTCTCCTCGCCGGTGAACACGCTGGTGGTCGGGCCCGGCAACTACGCCTTCGGCGACTTCGTCAAGGTCGGCGTTCCATTCACGCTGGTGGTCCTGGTGGTCAGCGTGATTCTTGTGCCGCTCCTGCTGCCGCTCTGACCGGCGGTCTCACGGCCCGAACGGCGCCGCCAGCAGGTACCAGCCGACGAACATGGCGATCCAGACCACGAACAGGGCACCCACATAGGGCAGCATCATCGCTACCACGGTGCCCACGCCGGCTTCCTTGTCGTAGCGCTGGCAGAAGCCCACGACCATGCCGAAATAGACGTTGAGTGGCGTGATAGCGTTGATCGGCGAATCGCCGATGCGATAGGCGGCAAGCACGGCTTCGGGCTTGACGCCGAGCTTCATCATCAAGGGCACGAAGATCGGCGCGAAGATCGCCCATTTCGGGATGGCGCCGGTGATGATCAGATCGAGGATGCCCACGACCACGATGAAGCCGACCAGGAGCACCAGCGTGTCGAGATTCGCACCCTGGAGCAGGTTGGCGAGGTTGACCGCGGCAATAGTGGCAAGGTTGCTGTAGTTGAAGTAAGCGATGAACTGGCTGATGATCAGCAGCAGGAAGATCATCCCCGACAGGCCGGCGAACGTCTTGACGATCGCATTGATCGCATCGGCGGCTTTCGTGATGGTACCGGCAGCGATGCCGTAGGCCAGCCCGATCACCAAAAAGATCAGCATGATGATCACGATCAGGCTGCTCATGAACGGTGAGGTGCCGCCGATGGCGCCTGTGACCGGGTCGCGCAAAGGTGCCCCCTCTGGCACCGTGAGCAGCGCGATCGCGGCGACGACGGCGAGGAATGCCCAGAGCGCCCAGCGCAGGCCCTTGGCCTCGGCGTACGAGAGCGCGCCTTCCGCCTGATCCGGCCGCGGGCCGTGGTATGGGCCGAGCCGCGGCTCGACCACGCGCTCGGTGATCACCACGCAGACGATGGTCAGGAGCACGCTGGACGCGATCGCGAAGTAGAGATTGGCGGCCAGGTCGATCGAGACGTTCGGGTCGAGCAGATGGATGGCGTCGTTGGTGATCTCGGTCAGGATGCCGTCGGTCGGCACGATGAATACGTTGACCAGGAACACGCCGGCCACACCGGCAAAGGCGGCGGCGATGCCCGCGATCGGATGGCGTCCGACGGTGAGGAATGCCGCGGCGCCCAACGGGATGAGGACCAGGTAACCGGCATCGGCGGCGATGCTCGACAAGACGCCGACGCCGACGATGATGTAGGTAAGCGACCAGGCCGGCGCCACGCTGACGATTTTCTTGATGAGCGCCGTGATCAGGCCCGCCTGCTCGGCCAGGCCGACGCCGATCATCGCCACCAGGATCACGCCGACCGGGCCGAAGCCCATGAAGTTGCGGATCATCGAGGTGAACAGGAAGCGCACACCGTCCGCGGTCAACAGGCTGTTGACCGCCACCGTGTTGGAGACGAGCAGGTCGGTGTCGAGATCGAACGTCTGATAGGTGACGCTGCTGCCGAGCAGGTAGAGCACGTGCGACAGCACGATGACCAGTAACAGCAGGATTAGGAAGATGACGGCGGGGTGGGGGACCTTGTTGCCGATCCGCTCGATCGCATTCAAGAAGCCACCCGCTCCGCTACTTGCGGGCGTGGTTACCTTCGCCATCCTTCGTGTCTCCCCGACCTGGCACCGTGGCTGCAGGTAGCATTACAATACAGAAATACAAAGTTGACTCGTGACAAGCAAAGCAGTCGTCACGACGCCATCAATTGGACGGTAACAGGTTGCACGCGCTCGTCAATCCTTGTGCCAGTAAGTCAATTGGCCTAGTTTCCCAAAAACAGACGGAGTGGCATGGCGCGCGTGACCATGGCTATCCAGGGAGGGACATGAATGTCGGCGTTGGAACAAGTGCTCGCCCGAATCGATGCCGAGGTTGAACCGGCGCTCGAGCGCCTGTTCGCGTACTTGCGGATCAAGTCGATCTCGACCGATCCAGCCTATGCCAGCGACTGCCTGGCGGCGGCCGAGTGGCAGATGGCCGATCTGGCGAGCATCGGTTTCGACGCTGCGGTGCGGCCGACGGCTGGACACCCGATGGTCGTGGCGCACGACCGATCGGCCGCGGGGCCTTCGGCATTGTTCTATGGCCACTACGACGTCCAGCCGGTCGATCCGCTCGAGCTATGGGAGCATGATCCGTTCGAGCCATCGATCGAGACCCGTGCCGACGGCACCAAATGCATCCGCGCGCGTGGCGCCTCGGACGACAAAGGCCAGATCATGACCTTCGTCGAGGCGTGCCGGGCCTGGAAGGCCGTAACCGGCTCGCTGCCGATCCCGCTCACGATCCTGATCGAGGGCGAGGAGGAATCCGGCGGGGTGAACCTGCCACCGTTCCTGAGGGACAACGCGGACGAGCTGCGGGCCGACATCGGCCTGATCTGCGACACCAACATGTGGGACCCAAAGACGCCAGCGATCCAGACTATGCTGCGCGGCCTGTGCGGCGAGGAAATGGTCATCACCGGCGCTGATCGCGACCTGCATTCGGGCTTCTACGGCTCGGCCGCGGCCAACCCCAACCACGTGCTGGCGCGCATCCTGGCCGACCTGCGCGACGCCGACGGCCGGATCACCGTTCCCGGGTTCTATGACGGCGTGCCCGAGCTGCCGGAGGCACTGCGCGCCCAATGGGATTCCCTCGATTTCGACGCTGGGGCGTTCCTGGGCGCGATCGGCCTGTCGGTGCCGGCCGGCGAGAAGGGCCGCTCGGTGCTGGAGATGACCTGGTCGCGCCCGACCTGCGAGGTCAACGGCATGGGCGGCGGCTATCAGGGCGCGGGGTTCAAGACCGTGATCCCGTCCCAGGCTTCGGCCAAGGTTTCGTTCCGGCTGGTGTTCGACCAGGACCCGCATGCGATCCGTAAATCGTTCCGGGAGTTCGTCCGTCAGCGCCTGCCGGCCGACTGTAAGGTCGAGTTCCACGAGCATGGCGCCGGGCGTGCCATCCGCTTCCCGATCGATGCCCCGGCCTTTGCCAAGGTACAGGCCGCCCTCACGGCCGAATGGGGTCGTGATGCGGTGTTCATCGGTGGTGGTGGCTCGATCCCGGTCACGCACGAACTCAAGACGGCGCTCGGCATGGACGTGGTCCTGGCCGGCTTCGCGCTCGACGACGACCGCATCCACAGCCCGAACGAGAAGTACGACCTGAAGAGTTTCCACCACGGCATCCGGTCCTGGGCTCGCGTGCTGCATCAGCTGGCGACCTAGCGGCCGATTCCGCGCTATGCAGAGCGCACAGGTGCTGCCGCCTGCCGCTCTGCTGGACAGTCGAATCGAACATGACGGAGCTTTACGGCGCGATCTGGCGTGTCACCGGCCGCCAGCAGGTGTTGCTGATTGTGCTGTCTCTCCTGATCTCGGCACTGGCGGCGGTGCCGCTGAAGTTCCAGCAGCTGGTCATCAACGGGCTGGTCTATGGCGGCGACGTGCGCAACTTGGTGTGGCTATGCGCCGGCTTCCTGGGGGTGGTGCTGGCCAGTGCCACCCTCAAGTTCGCGCTGAAATACCGCCTTTCCATCGTCGGCGAGCGGGTCATCCTGCTAATCCGGGAGCGGCTCTACACCATCTACGTCGCAGACGCGGCGTTGGAGGCAGCCGATCTGCCGAGACGCGGCACGCTCGTTACGATGCTGTCCGCGGAGGCGGAGGCGGTGGGTGCTTTCGCCGGGGCCGCCATCGCGACGCCGCTGATGCAGATCGGGACGCTGGCTAGCGTCCTGATCTTCATCGTCGCCAGCCAGCCGTGGCTGGGCCTGCTGGCGCTGGCCGTGGTGGTGCCGCAGGCGGCGGTGGTGGTGGCGCTGCAGAGCCGGATCAACCGGCGGGTGCGCGAACGGGTGCAGGCGTTGCGCGACGCGTCGGATCGCATCTCGGACTCCGATCTGGCGCAGGTCGACGAGGCCGTCGTGGCGGACTTCCGCGACGTGTTCGAGATCCGCAAGCGGATCTTCCTGCTCAAGCTGTCCTCGAAGTTCGCGCTCAGCGCGCTGAGCGCCATCGGTGTCGTCGGCGTGCTGTTCCTCGGCGGCTGGCTTGTCCTGCACGGCCGCAGCGATGTGGGCACGGTGGTGGCGAGTCTCACCGGCCTGAGCCGGATCGAGGGGCCGTGGCGAGATCTGGTGGCCTTCTTCCGCAGCGCCAGCACCATCCGGGTCAAGTATGCGATGCTCAAGCGCTCGCTCATGACCCGGCAGGCGCACGGATGATCAGACGCCTTCCAGCAGCGCATCCAGATCGAGCGAGGAGACCCGGCCGAGGTCGCCGGCGTGGGCGCCGAGGAACTCTCCGGCCGCACGCCGGCCCTCGTCGCGCAGCATGGTGAGGAAGGCCCATTCCGCGTTGAGCTTCGACGAGTGGCCCAGCTCGATCATCATCGGGCTGGAGATGCGATGGATGCGCATCGCCGCCCATACCGCACCCTCCCCGGAGCCAGGGTCGGCCACTTGGCGGAGCAGTGCTATCATGCGCAGCTCCTTGAGTAGGGTGGCGTTGAACGAGACCTCGTTGAGCCGGTTCAGGATCTCGCTGGCGGTGCGTGGCGTGCCCGGGCGCTCCACCGGATTGATCTGCACGAGGATGGTGTCGTCCGACTTCAGCTCCCGCACCAAGGGCGTGATGGTAGGGTTGCCGGCATAGCCACCGTCCCAGTAGGCGTCGCCATCGATCTCGACCGCCTGGAACATCGTCGGCAGGCAGGCGGAGGCCAGCAGGACGTCCTGCGTGATGTCGGCATTGCGGAACACGCGGCCCCGGCCGGTGCGGACGTTGGTCGCCGTGATGAAGAGCTTGATCGGGGACTCGGCCAGACGGCCGAAATCGATGCTCTCTGCCAGAATGCCCCGCAACGGATTCGAGCCGCCTGGGTTCAGGTCGTAGGGCGAGAACATGCGGGCCAACAGGTCGAGGCCGATGAAGGCAGGGGACGAATCCAGGGTCCAACGGCCCAGCAGGATGTCCAGGGGGCCGCGCTGCAGCGGGCTGAACTGGGCCGCCTTGGCGACACGCTGCCAGAAGCGCTCTAACGCCTCCCTGGCCCCCATGGGACCGCCCTGGGTGAAGCCGTCGGCAAGGACCGCCGCGTTCATGGCCCCAGCCGAGGTGCCGGAAATGCCGTCCAGCTGCAGCCAGGGCTCCTCGAGGAGGCGATCCAGCACGCCCCATGTGAAGGCTCCGTGCGAGCCACCACCCTGCAGTGCCAGATCGACCAGCAACGGCTCACGCCGAAAGGATCCGCCGCTTTCAGTGGACATCAAACCTCATTACCGCAGTGCACCAGGGTTGCTCGATGCTATGAGCGCCGCCGGGCAAAATAACACTGGTGCGTTCGGTCGCAGTTGACGCGACGGCCAGTTTGGCCCGTGGGGGTCAGTAGCCGCGGGCGATAATGGGCCAGACGTCGACCACCATGTCGTCGCGCACCACTTGGTAGCGCGCGTGCAGGTTGACGGTCGGATCGCAATGCGAGGTGAGCAGCTCGACGGTCGAGCCCAGCGCCGGGGCGACCCCCTGCGCGAATTCGATGGCCCCATGCTCATCGCCCATGAAGCGGTAGCTCGAGTTCTCCGGGGCGCCGCGCATGGGCAGCGGTTGGCCCGAATCCGTGGCCAAGGCCTTCAGGCCTGCATTGACGATGACCCGCTGCCGCCGGCTGGCGCTGACCACTCCGGCTGCCACGAACAACGATGGCGCGAAGGGATTGCCCGTATCGTCGAGCGGCAGCGAGCCGTAGCAGCTGTCCAGGAACAGGAACGAGCCTGGCTGCAGCTCCGTGAACAGCCCAAGTGTCGGATCGATGAAACTCGTGCCGGTGCCGCCGCCGGTGACGATTTCGGGCGGCAGCCCGGCGATGTGTAGCAGGGTCAGCAACCGCTGCAAGGGAGCGGACGCCTCCTGCACCCTGGCCTTCCGTTCCACCAGCGGCCGAACCTGCTGAAGGTTGCCCCAGTAGGCCTGCACACCGGCGAAACGAAGGGCAGGGGTGGCAGCTATCGCGCGGGCAACGACCAGCGCCTGCTCCGGCTCGGGACAGCCGGTGCGACCGACCCCGACGTCGAGCTCGACGACAAGAGGCAGGGTCAGACCGATTCCCGCGGCCAGCTGCGCCAGCGCCGCGACATTGGACTGGTCGTCGACGACCAGCATCAGGTCGGTGCCGGCGGCGAGGAGACGCCTCACCCGACTGAGGGCGTCGTCCGAGACCTGGGGCGAGGTGACGAGGATACCCGTGAGACCGCCCGCGGCCATGGCCTCGGCTTCGGCGATCGTGGCGCAGGCCGGCCCAAGGGCACCCGCTGCGTGCAGACGGCGCGCGATCTGGACCGACTTGTGCGACTTGGCATGCGGCCGCAGGCCCACCCCGGACGTGGCGGCGTGAGCCACCATGGTGGCGATATTCCGGTCCAGGGCGTCGAGATCCAGAACCAGGGCGGGCGTGGCTAGCTGGTCGCGTCGCATGGAGTGCCTCGCGTCCATGGCACCTCTATAAGGTGCCTCTTCACGTCACTGGTATGGTCGAGCCGGAATGGGGATGGTGCCGCAGCGCGGACTCGAACCGCGGACCTGCTGATTACGAATCAGCTGCTCTACCGACTGAGCTACTGCGGCCAACCAGAGCGCCGGGACTAACCGATCGGCGGCAGGGCGTCAACGCCCTGCCGCGCCTATTCAGCCTGCCGCGGCGGCTTCCGCCATCAACGGCGCCTGGGTGTCACTCCCGCGGCCCACGATATAGGCGGTATCGCTGGAATTCATCATGGTGGCGACGCGCGGCGGCGTCGTCCACTGAACGGCATCGAACCGGCCACTGGGGGCGAAGGGCTGCCATGCCGGCAAGACCTCCCCAGTGTCCTCGCATACCCAGGCCCGGTCCGGCTCGCCCTCGCTGGCCTTCGCCAGCCATTCCCCGACCTTGGCGCTGTCGCCGCCGGTTTGGCGCTCGATCTCCGCTCGCAGACGGCAGACCCGCGCACTGTCGCCGGCATTCTCGAGGCGCGTGCGGGCCGTGTCCCACTGCCCGGCCTGCATGGCCAGCTCGGCCTGGAGCAGCAGGGTCTCGGGATCGGACTTGGACAGTGGGGCCAGTCGGGTATCGACCCGCTGCAGACGCTTTTCCACCGATTCATTCGGGTCGAGCTGGGCATAGGCCCTTGCCAGATCCGGATGGGGCTGCGCGCGCCATGCCGTCTCGAGTAGCTGCAGTGCCAGCCGGCGCCGACCGAGCTGCTGCGCGAGCTCGGCCGCCTGCACCGCCGCCGGCGGAAAGTCGGGCGCCGCCTTCTCGGCCTTGCGGGCCTGGGACAGCGCATCGTCGAGGCGATCCTGCTGCCGCAGGCGCGTCGCCAGCATATGATGGAGAATGGCCCGCTTGTGCTTGGCCTCGCTGTCGGTGAGTAGCTTCTGCGACTGCATCTCAGCGATCAGCGGCAGCGCCTCTTCCCACTTCTCGGCACGCGCGAGCAGCTCGAACAGCGTGGTCAGAACCCAAGGCGTGGTGGGGCTGCGACGATAGGCGCGCCGGGCCAGGATCAAGGCCTCGTCATACTCGCCCGTCTTCATGCTCTGCGCCAACAGGCCACGCAGACCCACGAATTCGGCATCGCGACGGTCCAGCATCTGCCGGAATTTGAGGTGCGCGACCTCTTCCTTGCCCTCGAGCTGGGCCGTCTGCGCCGACAGCAGCAGCAGGCTGCCATTGTCCGGCAGATAGCGCTCGGCCTGGCGGTGATGCCCCCGGGCGGCGGCAAGGTCACCAGCCGCGGCGGCCATGAGGCCCCGCGTCAGCTCCTCGTAGCCGCGCACCTGCCGGCGATGGCCGCGCGAGCTACGCCAACGCGACGGCATGCCGAGCAGCCAGCGCAACAGCTCGAACAGGACGATGACGAGCCCGGCGAAGGCGAGCACGATGGCGATCACCGTGCCAACATTGAGGATCAGCTCACGATCGAGCCAATGGACCGCCACCGTGCCCGGATGATTGACCACCCAGACGGCGGCCCAGGCGAGCACGCACGAGACGGCGAGGAAGAACACGAGGCGCAGCATTATGGTCGGCTCCTTCGCGGGTCTCTGCGCTCAGCCCTGCTGAACCAGCATGGTCTTGACACGTTGACGCAGGGTTTCGATGGCGGCACCGGCGTCCAGGCGCTGCTGTGCGGTCGCAACCCAGTCGGCGGCGGCGGCGTTGCCCGACTCGGCCAAGGGCTTCATCGCCGCCACGGCGGCAGCCAAATCCTGCGTCAGCAGGGCCTGCGTCGCAGTCTGCACTGCATTCTCGCCGGGCACGGCCTCTTCGTCGACTGAATGCAGGTTCACAAGCCCCTCGAGGTTTTCGCGCGTCCGTCCCAGCCAGTCGTCGGCCGGCGCGGTGGAGACGGGCTGCAGCGACTGACCGATCTGCTCCAGCTGGGCCGCCAGACTGCCGTAGCTGGGAATGCCCTTGGCCGCGAGCGGGGCCAGCGTGCTGCTGACGCTCTCGATCGTCGCGTCGCCCTTCCCGAGCTCGTTGAGCATCTGGACGCTCTGCTCGAACGGCTGGCCCGACTGGAAGGCCGTCTCGATGCTGTGCGCAGCCAGGGACAGCCCGACGCCGCGCTCGCGCGCCGCGTCGAGCGCCGTGAGCTTGGTGGTCATGTCCGCCAGCTTCTGCTCAAGGTCGGAGCGGACGCCGCTAACCTTATCGCCGGTCTCGGCCAGGGCCGCCAGCTGCTGTTGATCTGCCTCGGCCTGCTTCTCGACTTCGCCCTTGAGCGCCAGCAGGTCACGCTGCTGGGTGATGATCTCGTCCATGCGGCTGCGATTGCTGTCGACCACGACCCGCAGCGCCTGCGCCTGCTGGTTCCCGGCTTCGAGGCTCTGCGTCACCAGCTGCTCGAGGCGGGCAAGACCTTCGGCCACGCTCTTGGTCGCCGCCTCGATGCTGGCCTGCTTGGCGGCGATGTCGCCGACCGTCTTCTTGTCGACGATGTCGGCCGGCTGTGCCTGCTCGACCTCGACCAGCTTGGCGTTCACCGCCTCCAGACGGCTGATGACCTGATCGCCGGCGGCACGGAAGGTGCTGCTGGCCTGCGTGACCTCCGTCATGAGGTCGGCCGCGGCCTTCTCCGTCGCCGTGACGCGGTCAGTCAGCCCGGAGACCGAGCTGTCCGCTTGGTCCAGAGCAGTCTTGAGGCCGGCCACATCGGTGCTGACGTGCTCCACCTGACCGCCAAGCGTCGTGACGCCAGCCTCGGCACCATGCGCGGCGTTCTCGACGGCATCGAGCCGGGCGAGCGTCGGCTTTACCGGCCCACGCTCGTAGGCGTACCACCCACCGGCACCGACAATCGCCGCCGCGCCCAGCAGACCGCCGATCAGGCCGGGCAGGAAGCCGCCGCTTCGACGCTGCGGCGCCGCCTCCTGGCGCTGCTCCGGCTCTAGCTGCGGATCCACGACGGGATCGGTTGCCACAGGTTCCACGTCCTCGGGCTGCGCCATTACCTGTTCCCTCGTGCTGTCCACAGCCGCATCGGTGCTTCCGGCCGCAACCGAAGCCGACTCCCCGGGGCTGGCCCGCTGATCGATCTCTTCATACTCGACGGTCTCGTAGGAAGCAGGAACCCCAGCGGACTCGGCCTCCGGCCGAACCTCCGAGCTCGACCCCACAGACGGTCTGGTGCGGTCGTTGCGCCTGCCGCGCGCCATCAGGCGTGCCCTCCCTAAAACCTGTCACTGGACAACCGCCTTCTGCTGCAGCCTGAGCCACATGAGACATGGAGGGATCGCCAGCTGTCGACGGCGTTGTTCGGGTACCATCTTCATCCCAGGGCATCAAGGCAACCGAACAGACTCTTTTGGTCGGCGGCACGGGCTATGCGCACCTCCCGCAGCGCCAATTTCCGTAACGGCTCCGCTACCGCCACGCTGAGGCAGGCTGCGGTGGTGCGGTACAGGTGCAGCCCCAGGCCAAGGCGGACTACTTTCGCGGCCCAAAGTGCCGCACTGCGTGGCGAGAAAAGCAGGACGGCGTCCAGGCGGTGGTCACGAATCGCCATATTTGTGGCCGGATCCATGTCAACCGTAGGTACGGTCTCGTAGACGATCTCCCGTCTGTAAACGTACCCGGACGCTGCCAGTTCCTGCTCAAGGCCGGGGCGGACATCCGTTCCGGCCAGGTGGAGGATGATGCCGCGACCTGGCGTCGCGCTGCGGCCGATCAGTTGGGCAAGAGCCACGCCGCTGCCCTCGGCAACCTGGACCGCTCGCGGCGGGCCGACGGCTCTTACTGCGGACGCCGTGGCCTCGCCGACGGCGAACACCGGCAGCTTCGGGTCCAATTCGGCCAAGGCCGGGACGGCGTTGGCACTGGTGACGGCCACCGCCACGATATCGGAGGCCGTCGGCGTGACGGGCAAGTGTCGCACCTCCAGCACGGGGTCGATCAACACTTCGTGGCCCCGGGCCTCGAGCAGCCGCGCCGTACGGAGGGCCTGGCCGAGCGGTCGGGTTACCAGGACCAGCATGGCGGACGCCGTCCGTCCGTTCAGCTCGAGAAGAAATTCGGCGTCAGCCGGGCACGGATCGCCGATCCGGCATTGGCGCCAAGGGCGAGACAGTCGTCGAGGCCACCGGCCATCTCAATCCGCTCCACGGCAATACCGTCCGGGCTGGCCACCAAGCCGCGCAGCCTGAGATTGGCTCCATCGATTTCCGCAAGGGCGGCGATGGGCGTACGGCAGGAACCATCGAGCACGGCCAGGAACGCCCGCTCCGCGGTGATCCGCAGCATGGTCGGGCCATGGTTGATGGCCGCCAGTAATCCCAGCACGTCCTCGTCATCGGCGCGACTCTCGATGCCGATCGCACCTTGTGCCACCGCCGGCAGCATCTCCTCCGGTGCCAGCGCTGCGGAGGCCACGTCCTCGAGCCCCAGCCGAATCAATCCGGCCATCGCCAGGAAGGTGGCATGCACCTCACCGGCCGCGAGCTTGCGCAGACGGGTCTGGACGTTGCCACGGAGCGGCACCACCTCGAGGTCCGGCCGCACCGCCCGCAGCTGTGCCGCCCGGCGCAACGAGGCGGTACCGACGACCGCACCCGGGGCAAGGTCGGCGATGCTGCGCAGCCCTCGGGCGATCAGCGCGTCGCGCGGGTCGGCCCGTTCGAGCACGGCACTGATGACGAGACCCGTGGGCAGGGCCGTCGGCATGTCCTTCATCGAGTGGACCGCGAGGTCGAGCCTGCCGTCCAGCAAGCCGGCCTCGATCTCCTCGGTAAACAGGCCCTTGCCGCCGATCTCGGCCAGGGTGCGGTCCTGGATCCGGTCGCCTTGGGTGCTGACGATGTTGATCTCGACGGCTGCATCGTCGGCCAGGGACCTATGGGCAGTGGCCAGCGCGGTCTTGACCATGTGGGCCTGCGCCAGCGCTAGTGGCGAGCCGCGGGTGCCTAGACGGAGCGGTAGACGGAGCGTCATGGCCGGTTCTCTTGCACTGCGCTAGACATTGGGCTCGGCGGCTGGAGGTGGACGTGCGGGACGACGATATCGTGCTCGGGATCGAGACGAGCTGCGACGAGACGGCGACGGCACTGGTCCGGGGCGACCGCCGGGTGCTCGCGGCACCTCTGTTTTCCCAGCTCGCCGAGCATGCTCCCTATGGCGGCGTGGTGCCGGAGATAGCAGCCCGCGCTCATGTCGAGAAGCTCGACTTGCTGGTGGCGCAGGCGATGCACGAGGCGGGCATCGATTTCGGCGATCTTGCCGGCGTCGCCGCGACCGCTGGCCCGGGGCTGATCGGTGGCCTGATCGTGGGGCTGGTCACTGCCAAGACCCTGGCCATGGTGCACGACCTGCCGCTTCTGGCGATCAATCATCTCGAAGCCCATGCGCTCACCGCTCGGCTCGTTGCCGACATCGACTTTCCCTACCTGCTGTTGCTGGTATCGGGGGGGCACTGCCAGCTCCTCGCGGTCGAAGGCGTAGGCCGCTATCGCCAGCTCGGTACCACCATCGACGATGCGCTGGGCGAGGCCTTCGACAAGGTGGCCAAGATGCTGGGCCTCGGCTACCCGGGCGGCCCCGCCGTCGAGGCGCTGGCCGCGAGCGGCGACCCGGATCGGTTCAGGTTTCCACGGCCGCTGCTGGCGAGCAAGAACTGCGATTTCTCCTTTTCCGGGCTGAAGACGTCCGTGCGCCACCAGATCCTGGGCCTCGGTCCGGCAGCGGGAGCCTCGCGGACCATGGCCGACCTGTGCGCCGGCTTCCAGGCCGCGGTCGGCGACGTCCTCGTGGATCGGACAGTGCGCGCCATGCGCCGCCTGCGGGCCGAGCGGCCGGCCTGCACCACCTTGGTCCTGGCCGGTGGGGTCGCGGCCAATCGCTACCTCCGTCGACGGCTGGACGAGGCTGCTGGCCGGGAGGGGCTGACGCTGGTCGCCCCGCCGCTCGAGCTCTGTACGGACAATGCCATCATGGTGGCCTGGGCCGGAATCGAGCGGCTACGGCTGGGCGCGGCCGACGATCAGGACGTGGCCGCGCGTCCCCGCTGGCCGCTCGAGGAGCTGGCCGCGCCGTGAGCTACGCCGCCCTCACCCGCTCGGCCCTGGGCGTCTTGCCGAACATCTGCCGGTAGCAGGTGGTGAAGTGGGACGCCGAGACGAAGCCGGTGGCGCAGGCCACGCTCATGATCGGCATATCGGTCTGGAACAGGAGATGACGGGCCCGCTCCAGGCGGGTCTCCAGATAGTACTGGGCCGGGGTGCGCCCGAGATGGCGCCGGAACAGCCGCTCCAGCTGGCGCCGGGATAGGCCCACATGCTGGGCCAGCACTTCCTGGCTCAGCGTCTCCTCGATCCGGCTCTCCATGATCTCGACGGCGCGGATCAGCTTCGGGTGATGCACCCCCAGGCGCACCCGCAGCGGCATCCGCTGGCGGTCGTGTGGGCCGCGGATGCGGTCGACGATGCACTGCTCGGAGACCTTGGTCGCCAGATCGTCGCCGTGTGTCAGCGCAATCCGGTTCAGCATCAGGTCGAGCGCGGCGGTGCCACCCGAGCAGGTGAAGCGGTTGCCGTCGATCTCGTACAGGTCGGAGCTGACCTGGATCTCCGGAAAGGCCTCGACGAAGCCCGGCAGGTTCTCCCAGTGGATCGTGCAGCGGTGTCCGTCGAGCAGGCCGGCCCGGGCCAGCACGTGGGCGCCGGTGCAGATCGCCCCCAGCTGGGCGCCGCGCCGGTCCCACCGCCGCAGCCAGCCGAACACGTCCCGGTCCTGGTAATGTTCCGAGCCTAGCCCGCCGCAGAGCACGATTGCGGGCGGCAGCCGACCCGCGGCTGGCTCCTGGCTCGCGATCCCTGCATCGGCCTGCAGCACCACGCCGCTGCTGGCCGCCACCGGGCTGCCGTCGCGCGATACCAGGGTCCAGTGGTAAAGCGGTTTGCCGGCCAGGCGATTGGCGATTCGCAAGGGCTCGATGGCGCTGGTGAAGGCGATGAGCGAGAAATCGGGGATGAGCAGGAACAGGATGGTTTCGGTCGCGACGTTGACGGAGGGCGCGGGGCGATCGCTCATGATCTTGACCACAGGGCTGCGCGCGGTCGGTCAATCTTGCCTATCCGCGACATCGCGAGTCTAGCACAGTGTCCTCGCGCTTCGCATCGGCGATACTTGCCGGGCACGGCCGCGTGACCGATTCGGCGCCGGCGGCGTCGCCTGCGCACAAGCGACACCGGGCGACACCGCTATCCCCCTTGTTGACGGCCATCGGGCCGACCTGAGGCGAAGTGGCAGGCATGCAGCGCTATTCGATCTTCTCGTTGGCTCGCAATGCGCTGAGCGGGCACCGTCGCTGGCAGGCGGCTTGGCGCAGCCCCGAGCCGAAGCCGGCCTACGACGTCGTCATCGTCGGCGCCGGCGGCCATGGCCTCGCCACGGCCTACTATCTGGCCAGCCAACACGGCATCACCAACGTCGCCGTGCTGGAGCGCGGCTGGCTGGGTGGCGGCAACACCGGGCGCAACACCACGATCTGCCGCTCGAACTATCTCTACGACCAGAGCGCGGCCTTCTACGACCATGCGCTGAAGCTCTGGGAAGGGCTGAGCCAGGAGCTGAACTACAACGTCATGTTCAGCCCGCGCGGCGTCATGATGCTCGCCCACAATATCCACGACGTTCAGTCGGCGCAGCGGCACATCCACGCCAATCGCCTCAACGGCGTCGACAATGAATGGCTGACGCCGGCGCAGGCCAAGGCGTTCTGCCCACCGCTCAACATCGAGAACCTGCGCTACCCGGTGCTGGGCGCTGCGCTGCAGCGGCGCGGAGGCACTGCCCGGCATGATGCGGTGGCCTGGGGCTTCGCCCGTGGCGCCGACGCCCGTGGCGTCGACATCATCCAGAACTGCGAGGTCACCGGCATCCGCCGCGAGGGCGACCGCGTCGTTGGCGTCGAGACGGGCAAGGGATTCATCAAGGCCGGAAAGGTGGCGGTGGTCGCGGCCGGCCACACCAGCGTCGTGATGGCGATGGCCGGCCTGCGCATGCCGTTGGAGAGCACGGTGCTGCAGGCGCTGGTCTCCGAGCCGGTCAAGCCGGTGTTCCCGTGCGTCGTGATGTCGAACACGATCCACGCCTACATCAGCCAGTCCGACAAGGGCGAGCTCGTGATCGGTGCCGGCTCCGACCAGTACAACTCCTACAGCCAGCGCGGCAGCTTCCAGATCGTCGAGCACACGCTGGAGGCCATCTGCGAGCTGTTCCCGCAATTCTCGCGCATGCGCATGCTGCGCCACTGGGGCGGCATCGTCGACGTCACCAACGATCGCTCGCCGATCGTCGGCAAGACGCCGCTGCAGAATCTCTACGTCAATTGCGGCTGGGGCACCGGCGGCTTCAAGGCGACTCCGGGCTCGGGCCACGTGTTCGCCTGGACCGTCGCCAAGGACGAGCCGCACCCCATCAACGCGCCGTTCGGGCTGGACCGCTACCGCACCGGTCGCCTGGTCGACGAGGCCGCCGCCGCCGCGGTCGCCCACTGAGGACCTTCGCACATGCTGCTGGTTCCCTGCCCCTATTGCGGCCCGCGCCCCGAGATCGAGTTCCACTGTGGCGGCGAGGCCCATATCCGGCGCCCCGACCCGGCGACCGCCACCGATCAGGAGTGGACCGAGTATCTGTATTACCGCACGAACCCGAAGGGTCGGCACCATGAGCGCTGGTGCCATGCGCAGGGCTGCGGCCGCTGGTTCAACGCGATACGCGATACCGTCACCGACAGGTTCGAGCTTAGCTACCGCATGGGCGAGGCGGCACCGGGAACCGGCACCCCATGAGCGCTCAGACCTACAGGATGCCGGCCGGCGGCCGCATCGACCGCTCGGCGCCGCTGCGCTTCACTTTCGACGGCCGCTCCTACACGGGCTTCGCCGGCGACACGCTGGCATCGGCGCTGCTCGCCAATGGCGTC